>NZ_JANCPQ010000001.1:300000-464941 GCF_024295825.1 Streptococcus sp. CF10-1
GAAATCGTGGACAATGCAGTCGATGAAGCCTTGTCTGGATTTGGAGATCGCATTGATGTGACCATCAATAAAGACGGCAGTCTAACGGTTCAAGACCATGGTCGAGGGATGCCGACAGGGATGCACGCCATGGGAATTCCAACCGTTGAGGTTATCTTTACCATTCTCCATGCCGGAGGGAAATTCGGTCAAGGGGGTTATAAGACATCTGGTGGTCTCCACGGAGTGGGATCTTCAGTTGTCAATGCCCTCTCAAGTTGGCTGGAAGTTGAAATTACTCGTGACGGTACAGTCTACAAGCAACGTTTTGAAAATGGTGGAAAACCAGTAACAACTCTTCAAAAGGTTGGGACAGCAGCTAAGTCTAAGACAGGTACCAAGGTTACCTTCATGCCTGATGCCAGTATCTTTTCTACGACAGACTTTAAGTACAATACCATTTCAGAGCGCCTTAATGAGTCAGCCTTTCTCTTGAAAAATGTGACCTTGTCTTTGACAGATAAGCGAACAGAAGAAGCGATCGAGTTTCACTATGAAAATGGGGTACAAGACTTTGTTTCTTACCTCAATGAAGACAAGGAAACCTTGACGCCAGTCCTATACTTTGAAGGCGAAGACAATGGCTTCCAAGTGGAAGTTGCCCTCCAGTACAATGATGGATTTTCAGATAACATTCTATCCTTTGTCAATAACGTACGTACCAAGGATGGGGGGACGCATGAGACAGGACTCAAGTCAGCCATTACTAAGGTCATGAACGATTATGCGCGTAAGACGGGACTTCTCAAGGAAAAAGATAAAAATCTTGAAGGGTCAGACTACCGCGAGGGACTAGCAGCCGTTCTTTCTATTCTGGTTCCTGAAGAACACTTGCAGTTTGAAGGACAGACAAAGGATAAACTGGGGAGTCCACTAGCTCGTCCAGTTGTAGATGGGATTGTAGCTGATAAGTTAACCTTCTTCCTCATGGAAAATGGAGAACTTGCTTCCAATCTTATCCGCAAGGCTATCAAGGCTCGTGATGCTCGTGAAGCAGCTCGTAAGGCTCGTGATGAGAGCCGAAATGGCAAGAAAAACAAGAAAGACAAGGGCTTACTTTCTGGGAAATTAACCCCAGCCCAGTCTAAAAATCCTGCTAAGAATGAACTCTATCTGGTAGAGGGGGATTCTGCCGGTGGTTCTGCCAAGCAAGGTCGTGACCGTAAGTTCCAGGCTATCCTACCTCTTCGTGGTAAGGTGATTAATACAGCCAGGGCTAAGATGGCGGATATCCTCAAAAATGAAGAAATCAATACCATGATTTATACCATCGGAGCGGGTGTCGGAGCAGACTTCTCTATTGAAGATGCCAACTATGACAAGATTATTATCATGACCGATGCGGACACCGATGGTGCCCACATTCAAACCCTTCTCTTAACCTTCTTTTATCGCTACATGCGTCCGCTAATTGAGGCAGGCCATGTCTATATTGCCCTTCCGCCTCTTTACAAGATGTCCAAAGGCAAAGGCAAGAAAGAAGAAGTGGCCTATGCTTGGACGGACGGAGAGCTAGAAGAACTCCGCAAGCAGTTTGGTAAAGGTGCAACCCTCCAACGCTACAAGGGACTTGGTGAGATGAATGCGGACCAACTCTGGGAAACAACCATGAATCCAGAAACTCGCACTCTTATCCGTGTTACGATCGAAGACCTAGCACGCGCTGAACGCCGTGTCAATGTCCTCATGGGAGACAAGGTCGAACCACGTCGTAAGTGGATTGAGGATAATGTTAAGTTTACGCTGGAGGAAGCGACAGTGTTTTAATGATTTAGTAAGATTAAGAGTGATAGCCGTAAATGAGGAGAAATTTATGATTAAATTTTTGAGGAATATTGACTATAGCACAAAAGGTGATGTGTTATCGGGATTTACTGATGAGGTAGTAAAAAATATCCTTATTGATTACTATCAAAACAATTTAAAACTTAACGAAATTATTAAAAAATATTCTATTCATACTATAGCATCTAATTTAAGAAAAGAATTTCCAAAAGTTTCTACTTCGTTTATTTGTGAGATATGTGGTGAAGAAAAATACATCCAACTACCGACAAAAAAGGATTATGACAAGCTAGTTAATAATGACCAGTTAGATAACTATTTTGTTCAAGACAATAGATGCTTCAGTTGTGGGCATAAAAATAATGATGATGACTGCTCTTGTGATTATTGTTCAAAAGAAAAGCGTCGAAAAATACTGGACACTTATTTTCTTGAAGAAATTCGATATATATCTGGCTTTGGGCTACGAGAGCAGCTATATTTATCAACTATTTTACAGGGATTTAATATTAGTGAAGATGAATTTGATATTCCTTCTTTCTCGGAAATCAAAAATCAAAAATTACCACAAATGTTTTTTGATGGTAATTATCCCATTGATGAAATATACTTTCTGAAAGAAAAGAATATTTTAGAAATATCCCCAAGAAGCTCTACAACTGCATTTTGTAGTAATAAAGAAATTAAACAAAACCCCAAATTTGCAAATGAAAAATTTCCAAATGTGTTTTATAAGACAAGAGTACGTTTCTCTTTTCAAAATTTAAAAAATGTTTATTCAGAGAAAGATGAACACTGGTTTTCAAATTTTAAGTTTTTAACAAATCTTAAATTTACTGAGACTGAAATAAATCAACTGTGGTTAGAGTTGGCTGAAAAAGAATTGTTTAAACTATTTGACTATCAATTTAGGGAGGAATTTCATTTTGAATATTCTTCAGGGTATGGCGAGAAAGATGAAAATAAGGCTAAGCAACTTATAAAAACAGAAATTAAAAATCTTTTATTTGAATATTCGCCGTCAAAAGTCTACTGTATATTATATCAGGGAGTAAAAAAAGCTGTAACACATAAACAGAAGTATGGTATGACACATTACAGAGACAACCAAGTTCAATTTGTTATTTCTTATGGGATTAAATCATGGCTAAAATATAATGAGGAGCGTATTAGTGATTATGATTATCCTTGGACTTCGGAGATGTCGTTAGTTTCTACTCTATTTTTTAAAAATATTTTACAGAATGATGAGTGGTTTTATAACTTAATCCCTATTGATAAAGTTGAAATTATTGAGCAAGATTTCATGGAATATTTCTGTGGTCTATCACGAGAAAAACAACTTTTATTATTAGAAAAACTATCACTAATTAGCGAGTATTCTTTACTTAGGGAAGAAACTGACTAACAAATACCCTTGCGTACCTCACTTCCCCCAAAATATCTTCCTAAAAAAGTGACTGACAGAAAAAAAGTCAGTTTGTCTGTCTCATGGGAGAGACTGGCACAAAAATATTCAAAAAGAAAAATGAAAAAAGTATATGAAGTAAAAAGTTTGTCCCTGAGTGACTTAGACAATCAGGAGTTTATCGGCTTGGTAGGTCTGCACCATTCGGATTTACGGATTTTTGCTGGAAAAGAAGCTGTAGAAATCGGCTGGCGTTTGCGAAAAGAGTTTTGGAATCGTGGTTATGAGACGGAGGCTGCCCAAGCCTGTCTAGACTTTGCTTTTCAGCAAGCGGGCTTGTCAGAAGTTTACTCTTTTACATCCTTACTCAATCAACTTTCGCAAAAAGTCATGCAAAAACTGAGCATGGAATTTGTCAAAGAATTTGATAATGAAAAAGTTCCAGCAGACAGTCCGCTTTATAGACATATCCTCTACAGAATCAAGAGTTTCCACTAAAAAAGGCAGGTATTCCCATGAGAACTGAAACCGAGATGTTTGATGTGATTTTGCAAACCGCAAAAGTGCTACAAGTAGAAGCTGTCGCCATGTCTGGTTCACGAACGGATACAAAAGCACCAAAAGATGAGTTTCAAGACTATGATGTAGTCTATGTCGTGGACGACTTAGATAATCTGACGAAGGATCTTTCTTGGTTAGACCAGTTTGGCACTCGTATCATTGAGCAGCATAATGTCCTAGGCAACCGTCGACTTTATCTGATGCTATTTGAAGATGGAAATCGGATTGATTTGACCCTCTGTCCTACGGAATATATTCAAGAGTGGGTGGATAGTGAAGCGGATTATACAGTTTTGAAATATGAGAAAGGCTTGTTTGTGCCCTATTCTCCAAATCCTCAACGTTACTGGACAAGCCCCGCTAGTGCGATTGATTTTGAAAAAGCCTGCAATGAATTTTGGTGGGTGTTAGCTTACGTGGTCAAAGGAATCTGTCGCAAGCAAGTCATCTATGCTACTGACCATCTCTATGGGATTTGTCAGCAAGAACTCTTGAAGGTCGTGGCTTGGCAAGTTGCAGCTGATAAGGGGACGATTGATATTGGTAAGAACTATAAATATCTCTTTAACTATCTACCTGCTGAGAAAGAGAAACAATTCTTGAACCTACTTGATTTCTCAAGTTTAGAAAAACTCACTCAGTCTTTATTTGCTACCATGGAACTTTTCCATCAAGAGGCTCAGTCCCTTGCTCAAAAAGAGGGATTTGACTATGATATGGAAGTAGCTGAGAAGATGATCGAGTATGCTGAGGAGAGACTTCTTAATCGTTAACTAAATAAAGAATCTAATTTTAAAGATTAAACTACAGAAAGGATAGTTTAGTTATATAAAGTAACTGAACACTTTCGTCTATAAAAACCACTCTACATTCTTTGAAAGGAGTTGAACACGCCCTAAATGCTGTGTGAAAAAAGATAAATTCTCTTGAGAGCATCGCTCCCTACAAGAATTTCCTATTTTCACTTTGCATTTTACGGGCTTTGTATCCTATATGAGTAACATTCAAAATATGTCCCTTGAGGACATTATGGGAGAGCGATTTGGTCGCTACTCCAAGTACATCATTCAAGACCGGGCTTTGCCAGACATTCGGGATGGATTGAAGCCGGTTCAGCGCCGTATCCTTTATTCGATGAATAAGGATGGCAATACCTTTGACAAGAGCTACCGTAAATCTGCCAAGTCAGTCGGGAATATCATGGGGAATTTCCACCCACACGGGGATTTTTCCATCTATGATGCCATGGTCCGTATGTCTCAGGACTGGAAAAATCGTGAGATTCTAGTTGAAATGCACGGGAACAACGGTTCTATGGACGGAGATCCGCCTGCGGCTATGCGTTATACCGAGGCTCGTTTGTCTGAGATTGCTGGTTATCTTCTTCAAGATATCGAAAAGAAGACAGTTCCCTTTGCTTGGAACTTTGACGATACCGAGAAAGAACCAACTGTCTTACCAGCAGCCTTTCCCAACCTCTTGGTCAATGGTTCGACTGGGATTTCTGCTGGATATGCCACAGATATTCCACCGCATAATTTGGCTGAGGTTATTGATGCGGTGGTTTACATGATTGACCACCCAACAGCCAAGGTGGACAAACTCATGGAGTTCTTGCCTGGACCAGACTTCCCTACAGGAGCTATCATCCAGGGGCGTGACGAAATCAAGAAGGCTTATGAAACTGGAAAAGGGCGCGTGGTCGTTCGTTCTAAAACTGAGATTGAAAAGTTAAAAGGTGGCAAGGAGCAAATCGTTATCACTGAGATTCCTTATGAAATCAATAAGGCCAATCTGGTCAAGAAAATCGATGATGTCCGTGTCAATAACAAGGTGGCAGGTATTGCTGAAATTCGTGATGAGTCTGACCGTGACGGTCTTCGTATCGCTATCGAGCTCAAGAAAGACGCTAATATCGAGCTCGTTCTTAACTATCTCTTCAAATACACCGACCTACAAATCAATTACAACTTCAACATGGTGGCGATTGACAATTTCACGCCTCGTCAGGTGGGGATTGTGCCAATCCTGTCTAGCTATATTGCCCACCGTCGTGAAGTGATTTTGGCACGTTCCCGCTTTGACAAGGAAAAGGCTGAGAAACGTCTCCATATCGTCGAAGGTTTGATTCGCGTGATTTCGATTTTGGACGAAGTTATTGCCCTTATTCGTGCTTCTGAGAATAAGGCTGACGCTAAGGAAAACCTCAAGGTTAGCTATGATTTTACAGAAGAGCAGGCTGAGGCTATCGTTACTTTACAACTGTATCGATTGACCAATACAGACGTGGTTGTCTTGCAAGAAGAAGAAGCAGAATTGCGTGAAAAGATTGCCATGCTTGCGGCTATCATTGGCGATGAACGCACCATGTATAATCTCATGAAGAAAGAGCTTCGTGAGGTCAAGAAGAAATTTGCGACACCACGTTTGAGTACTTTAGAAGATACTGCGAAAGTAATCGAGATTGATACAGCTAGTTTGATTGCCGAGGAAGATACCTATGTCAGCGTGACTAAGGCAGGCTATATCAAGCGTACTAGCCCACGTTCCTTTGCAGCATCCACTCTGGAAGAAATTGGCAAGCGTGATGATGACCGTTTGATCTTTGTTCAATCTGCCAAGACAACGCAACACCTCTTAATGTTCACAACTCTTGGAAATGTCATTTATCGACCAATCCATGAGTTAGCAGATATTCGCTGGAAGGACATCGGAGAGCACTTGAGCCAGACCATTACAAACTTTGAAACGAACGAAGAAATCCTTTATGTGGAAGTCGTGGACCAGTTTGAAGATGCGACAACCTACTTTGCAGCAACTCGCCTTGGTCAAATCAAACGCGTAGAACGTAAAGAATTTTCTCCATGGAGAACTTATAAGTCTAAATCTGTCAAGTACGCTAAACTAAAAGATGAGACAGACCAGATTGTAGCAGTGGCTCCTATTAAACTAGATGATGTTCTCTTGATTAGCCAAAACGGTTATGCCCTTCGTTTCAATATCGAAGAGGTTCCGGTTGTCGGTGCCAAGGCTGCGGGTGTCAAGGCTATGAACCTGAAAGCAGATGATGCACTTCAAGCTGCCTTTATCTGTAACACCTCATCCTTCTACCTCTTGACCCAACGTGGAAGTTTAAAACGCGTTTCCATTGACGAAATTCCAGCAACCAGCCGTGCCAAACGAGGCCTACAAGTCTTGCGTGAGTTGAAAAACAAACCGCATCGTGTCTTCTTAGCAGGTGCAGTTTCTGAGCAAGGCTTTGTTGGTGATCTCTTTAGTACAGAAGTAGAAGAAAACGACCAAACGTTGCTTGTCCAATCTAACAAGGGAACAATCTATGAGAGTCGATTGCAAGACTTCAACTTATCAGAACGTACTAGCAATGGAAGCTTTATTTCAGATACCATTTCAGATGAGGAAGTTTTCGATGCTTACCTCAAAGAAGTCTTTAAAGAGGACAAAACAAATTCATAAAAAGAATCAGTCCAGAGGGCTGATTTCTTTTATGTTGAAAAAATTTTCAGAAAATTACAAATAATACTTGAAATTTTACTAGAAAAGTGTAGAATAGAACACATAGTTTGAATAGTATAAAGGAGAAACACATGACAGTTGCAATTGATTGGGAAAACCTTGGCTTTGCTTATATGAAATTACCTTACCGTTATATCGCTCACTACAAAAATGGTCAATGGGATCAAGGAGAATTGACAGAGGATGCAACCTTGCATATTTCAGAGTCTTCTCCAAGTCTCCACTATGGACAGCAAGCATTTGAGGGATTGAAAGCCTATCGTACCAAGGATGGTAGCGTTCAACTGTTCCGTCCTGACGAAAATGCCAAGCGTCTGCAACGTACTTGCGACCGTCTCTTGATGCCACAAGTTCCGACAGAAATGTTTGTAGAAGCTTGTAAAGCAGTTGTGCGTGCAAATGAAGAATACGTCCCACCATATGGAACAGGTGGAACCCTTTATCTTCGTCCACTTTTGATTGGTGTTGGGGATATTATTGGGGTTAAACCAGCAGAAGAGTATATTTTCACCATCTTTGCTATGCCAGTTGGTAACTATTTTAAAGGTGGTTTAGTCCCAACCAACTTCTTGATTCAGGATGAATACGACCGTGCAGCTCCGAATGGTACAGGTGCGGCCAAGGTAGGTGGAAACTATGCTGCTAGTCTCCTCCCAGGTAAAATGGCCAAGTCACGCCAATTTTCAGATGTTATCTACCTAGACCCATCTACACATACAAAGATTGAAGAAGTCGGTTCAGCCAACTTCTTTGGAATCACGGCAGACAATGAATTTGTTACGCCATTGAGTCCATCCATCTTGCCATCCATTACCAAGTACTCTTTGCTTTACTTGGCAGAACACCGCTTGGGCTTGACACCGATTGAAGGTGATGTCCCAATCGATAATTTGGATCGTTTTGTAGAGGCAGGTGCCTGCGGTACAGCAGCGGTTATTTCGCCAATTGGAGGTATCCAACATGGCGATGATTTCCATGTTTTCTATAGTGAAACGGAAGTAGGTCCTGTTACACGTAAACTCTATGATGAATTGACTGGTATCCAATTTGGTGACGTAGAAGCGCCTGAGGGATGGATTGTCAAAGTGGACTAAAAGACATGAAATAAAGAAGAGCTCCGTAGCAGTTGTAATAGCTGAAATGGAGTTTTTTCTTGCTAGTTTGAGCATTTTCTTGTACAATAGAAAAAGTGAAAAGAGGTACAGTATGAGTAAAAAAGATAAGAAAATTGAAATCCAATTAACTGATGCAAAAGTGACTGTTGGAAAAGACAGCTATGAAGGATACGTTTTGACGATCGGGAAAAAGGTTATTGGGGAAATTGCCGAATTAGATAGCCAATTTGCCATCATAAAGAATGGAAATGTCGATAGTTTTTATAAAAAACTTGAAAAAGCTGTGGAAATTTTGATTGAAAACTATAATTTGACAAAATAATACTTGTTTTATTGAAAATTTCATGATATAATAGTTCTCGTTAAACATTGGAGAGATAGCGAAGAGGCTAAACGCGGCGGACTGTAAATCCGCTCCTTCGGGTTCGGGGGTTCGAATCCCTCTCTCTCCATTCATCAATGGGGTATAGCCAAGCGGTAAGGCAAGGGACTTTGACTCCCTCATGCGTTGGTTCGAATCCAGCTACCCCAGTTCTTAGGTAATAAATTCAAGATAAAAAGAAAAATATCTTAGGGTATTTTATTTTTATAATTGAAAGACGTGAACGATATGAACATGTCTTTGCGGGTGCTTAGGAAAAAAATTATAAGTATGTCAAGTTTGGAAAAACTTGATTGTTGGAGGATTTTTTAGATGAACGAATTTGAAGATTTGCTAAATAGCGTTAGCCAAGTTGAGCCTGGTGATGTTGTTAGTGCTGAAGTATTGACAGTTGATGCGACTCAAGCTAACGTTGCAATCTCTGGGACTGGTGTTGAAGGTGTCTTGACTCTTCGCGAATTGACAAACGATCGCGATGCAGATATTAATGACTTTGTGAAAGTAGGAGAAGTATTGGATGTTCTTGTACTTCGTCAAGTAGTTGGTAAAGATACTGATACAGTTACATACCTTGTATCTAAAAAACGCCTTGAAGCTCGCAAAGCATGGGACAAACTTGTAGGACGCGAAGAAGAAGTTGTTACTGTTAAAGGAACTCGTGCCGTTAAAGGTGGACTTTCAGTAGAATTTGAAGGTGTTCGTGGATTCATCCCAGCTTCAATGTTGGATACTCGTTTCGTACGTAACACTGAACGTTTCGTAGGTCAAGAATTTGATGCTAAAATCAAGGAAGTTGATCCTAAAGAAAACCGCTTCATCCTTTCACGTCGTGAAGTTGTTGAAGCAGCTACTGCAGCAGCTCGTGCTGAAGTATTTGGTAAATTGGCTGTTGGTGATGTCGTAACTGGTAAAGTTGCTCGTATCACTAGCTTTGGTGCTTTCATCGACCTTGGTGGTGTTGATGGATTGGTTCACTTGACTGAATTGTCACACGAACGTAACGTATCACCTAAATCAGTTGTAACTGTTGGTGAAGAAATCGAAGTGAAGATCCTTGATCTTAACGAAGAAGAAGGACGCGTATCACTTTCACTTAAAGCAACAACACCTGGACCATGGGATGGCGTTGAACAAAAATTGGCTAAAGGTGATGTAGTAGAAGGAACAGTTAAACGTTTGACTGACTTTGGTGCATTTGTTGAAGTATTGCCAGGTATCGATGGACTTGTTCACGTATCACAAATTTCACACAAACGTATCGAAAATCCAAAAGAAGCTCTTACTGTTGGTCAAGAAGTTACTGTTAAAGTACTTGATGTTAACGCTGACGCAGAACGTGTATCACTTTCTATCAAAGCTCTTGAAGAGCGTCCAGCTCAAGAAGAAGGACAAAAAGAAGAAAAACGTGCTGCTCGTCCACGTCGTCCAAAACGTCAAGAAAAACGTGATTTCGAACTTCCAGAAACACAAACAGGATTCTCAATGGCTGACTTGTTCGGTGATATCGAACTTTAATCAAATTGATAATCGCAAAATCCTTTGTTTAAAACAAGGGATTTTTCTTTTGTCTCTTTCCCATTTTTGATATAATAGTTCTATGTTAGATTCAGAAAAACAATCACAATATCAATTGTTAAATGAGGAACTCTCTTATTTACTTGAAGGTGAGAGCAATGTTCTTGCCAATCTTTCGAATGCTAGTGCCCTCCTAAAATCTCGCTTTTCGAATACAGTATTTGCAGGTTTTTATCTGTTTGATGGTAGCGAGTTGGTTTTAGGTCCTTTTCAGGGTGGTGTTTCTTGTATTCGCATTCCGCTTGGAAAAGGAGTATGTGGAGAAGCTGCTGAGTTTCAAGAGACTGTTTTAGTTGGCGATGTGAGCACCTATCCAAACTACATTTCTTGTGATAGTATGGCCAAGAGTGAAATCGTAGTTCCCATGCTCAAGAATGGTCAATTGCTGGGTGTCTTAGACCTGGATTCTTCACTTATTGATGATTACAATGCCATTGACCGTGATTACTTGGAACAATTTGTCGCTATTTTGCTTGAGAAGACAGAATGGGACTTTACGATGTTTGAGGAGAAAGCCTAATGTATCAAGCACTTTATCGAAAATATAGAAGCCAGACTTTTTCACAACTAGTAGGTCAAGAAGTTGTAGCTAAAACCCTAAAACAAGCGGTCGAGCAGGAAAAGATTAGTCATGCTTATCTTTTCTCGGGTCCTCGTGGGACTGGGAAGACCAGTGTAGCCAAGATTTTTGCCAAGGCTATGAACTGTCCCAACCAAGTGGACGGAGAACCATGTAATAACTGCTATATCTGCCAAGCAGTGACAGAAGGTAGCTTAGAAGATGTTATCGAAATGGATGCGGCTTCAAATAATGGAGTCGATGAAATCCGAGAAATTCGTGATAAATCTACCTATGCACCTAGTTTAGCACGTTATAAGGTCTATATCATAGACGAGGTTCATATGCTGTCTACAGGAGCCTTTAATGCGCTTTTGAAGACTTTGGAAGAACCAACTCAAAATGTTGTCTTTATCTTGGCGACCACCGAATTGCACAAGATTCCAGCAACCATTTTATCGCGTGTCCAACGTTTTGAGTTTAAATCGATTCGAACGCAAGATATCACAGCACATATTCATCATATTTTAGAAAAAGAAAATATCAGTTCTGAACCAGATGCTGTGGAAATCATTGCCAGACGAGCTGAAGGTGGAATGCGGGATGCCTTGTCTATTCTGGACCAAGCCTTGAGTTTGACTCAAGGGAATGCTTTGACCACAGCCATCTCTGAAGAGATTACAGGCACCATTAGTCTATCAGCACTTGATAACTATGTAGCCGCCTTGTCTCAGCAGGATGTTTCAAAAGCACTTGATTCTTTGAATCTTTTGTTTGAAAATGGCAAGAGCATGACTCGTTTTGTGACGGATTTCTTGCAGTATTTGCGTGATTTACTAGTTGTTCAGACAGGTGGCGAAAATACTCATCATAGTCCAGTTTTTATGGACAATCTAGCTCTTTCTCAGGAAAGTCTCTTTGAAATGATTCGAATAGCGACTGTGAGCTTGGCGGATATGAAAGCTAGTCTACAACCTAAGATTTATGCTGAGATGATGACCATTCGTTTAGCGGAGATTAAGCCTGAACCAATGTTTTCAGAAGCTGTCGAAGGTGAGATTTCTGCACTGAGACAGGAAGTCGCTCGTCTCAAACAAGAACTTGCTAATGTTGGAACAGCTCCTAAACAAGTGGCGCCAATCTCTAGCCGTCCAGCCACTTCCAAGACTGTCTATCGAGTAGACCGTAATAAGGTTCAGGCTATCCTACAAGAAGCTGTTGAAAATCCTGAATTGGCACGGCAAAACTTGATTCGCCTACAGAATGCATGGGGAGAGGTAATCGAAAGCTTAGCTGGTCCTGATAAGGCTTTGCTTGTTGGTTCTCAGCCAGTTGCAGCAAACGAACACCATGCTATTTTAGCTTTTGAGTCTAATTTCAATGCTGGGCAAACCATGAAACGGGATAACCTCAATACCATGTTTGGCAATATTCTCAGCCAGGCGGCTGGATTTTCACCTGAAATCCTGGCAATTTCCCTAGAGGAATGGAAAGAGGTTCGTGCAGCATTTTCAGCTAAAAACAAGTCTTCTCAAGCAGATCAAGAGGTAGAAGAAGAGAGCCTGATTCCAGAGGGATTTGAATTTCTGGCTGATAAAGTCATGGTCGAAGAAGACTAAAAGTGGATTTCATGGTACAATAATCCTATGACTAGACAACAATTTATCGTGATAGCACTATTTACCGCTGCTGAGACTTATTTTTTCAATGAAGCTTGGATGACTGGTCGCTATTTCATGGCAGCCTTTTGGGCCATTCTACTTTTTCGAAATTTTAGGTTAAGTTATGTAATGGGGAAAATAGTAGATGCTATTGATCAGCACCTAAACCGCAAGGATTAGTCACTAGCTTCTAAACAAAATCAAAGCCTTTTAGGCTTTTTTTTGTTATACTAGTAGAGTATATTTATGGACCTTTTCTTGTATTTTTTGAGAAATGTAAGTGATTTCTCTAAGGATAAAGGGAGTAGGCCAGAAAAAGAAAGGAACTATCATGTCAGTATTAGAGATCAAAGATCTTCACGTTGAGATTGAAGGAAAAGAAATTTTGAAAGGGGTCAATCTGACTCTGAAAACAGGAGAAATCGCTGCTATCATGGGACCAAATGGTACTGGTAAATCGACTCTTTCTGCCGCTATCATGGGGAACCCTAACTATGAAGTTACCAAAGGTGAGGTCTTGTTTGATGGCGTAAATATCCTTGAGTTGGAAGTGGACGAACGTGCGCGTATGGGACTTTTCCTTGCTATGCAGTACCCATCAGAAATCCCAGGAATTACTAACGCAGAGTTTCTTCGTGCAGCCATGAATGCTGGTAAAGAAGATGATGAAAAGATTTCAGTTCGTGAGTTTATCACTAAACTAGATGAGAAAATGGAATTGCTCAACATGAAAGAAGAAATGGCAGAGCGTTACCTCAACGAAGGTTTCTCTGGTGGTGAGAAAAAACGTAATGAAATTCTTCAACTCTTGATGTTGGAACCTACATTTGCCCTTTTGGATGAGATTGACTCAGGTCTTGATATTGATGCCCTTAAAGTTGTATCTAAAGGTGTCAATGCCATGCGTGGTGAAGGCTTTGGTGCCATGATCATCACTCACTACCAACGTCTCTTGAACTACATCACACCAGACGTGGTACACGTGATGATGGAAGGTCGTGTGGTCCTTTCTGGTGGTCCAGAATTGGCAGCCCGTTTGGAACGTGAAGGATACGCAAAACTAGCTGAAGAACTTGGCTACGACTACAAGGAAGAATTGTAATTCCCTCGTATCTTTTAGGAGAAGTAAATGACTAAAGAAACTATTAAACTTTTTTCAGAAATGCACGCTGAACCAAGCTGGTTGTCAGACCTCCGTCAAAAAGCTTTTGATAAGATTGAGAGTTTGGAATTACCAGTTATCGAGCGTGTCAAATTTCACCGCTGGAATCTGGGAGATGGAACTATCACAGAAAGTGAACCTTCAGCAAATGTTCCAGATTTTACTGCGCTAGATAATCACTTGAAATTGGTGCAAGTAGGAACGCAAACTGTTTTTGAACAAACACCAGTTGAATTGGCTGAACAGGGTGTTGTCTTTACAGACTTTCACTCAGCTTTAGAAGAAATTCCAGAACTTATCGAGGAATTCTTCATGTCATCTGTTAAGTATGACGATGACAAGTTGGCAGCCTACCACACAGCTTACTTTAACAGTGGTGCTGTTCTCTACATTCCTGATAATGTTGAGATTGCTGAACCAATCGAAGGTATTTTCTACCAAGACAGCGATAGCGATGTGCCATTTAACAAGCATATCCTTATCATTGCTGGTAAAAACTCTAAAATAAGCTATCTTGAACGTCTAGAGTCACGAGGTGGAGGTAATGCCAAAGCAACTGCCAATATCACAGTGGAAGTCATTGCACGTTCTGGCGCTCAAGTGAAATTTGCAGCGATTGACCGTCTAGGCGAAAATGTGACTGCCTACATTAGCCGTCGTGGTAAGTTGGCCAACGATGCAAGCATTGACTGGGCGATTGGTGTCATGAACGAAGGAAACGTCGTTGCGGACTTTGATAGTGACTTGATTGGAAATGGTAGCCATGCTGACCTTAAAGTCATAGCTCTTTCAAGCGGCCGCCAGGTTCAAGGGATTGATACTCGAGTGACTAACTACGGCTGCAACTCAATCGGAAATATTCTCCAACATGGGGTTATCCTTGAGAAAGCAACTTTGACCTTCAACGGTATCGGACACATCATCAAGGGGGCTAAAGGAGCAGATGCACAACAAGAAAGCCGTGTTCTCATGCTTTCAGACCAAGCACGTTCAGATGCCAACCCAATTCTTTTGATTGATGAAAATGACGTAACTGCAGGTCACGCGGCTTCTATCGGACAAGTAGATCCAGAAGATATGTACTACCTTATGAGCCGTGGCTTGGACAAAGCAACAGCAGAGCGTTTGGTTGTTCGTGGTTTCCTTGGCTCTGTTATCGTTGAGATTCCAGTCAAAGAAGTTCGTGATGAAATGATTGCAACCATCGAAGAAAAATTGTCAAAACGCTAAGGGGAAGCCTATGTTAGATGTAGAAGCGATTCGCAAGGATTTTCCAATTTTAGACCAGATTGTCAACGATGAACCTCTGGTCTATCTGGACAATGCTGCGACGACACAAAAACCACTAGCAGTTCTGGAAACAATCAACCGCTACTATGAGCAGGACAATGCCAATGTTCACCGTGGGGTTCATACTTTGGCAGAGCGTGCGACAGCATCTTATGAAGCTGCTCGTGAAACCATTGGTAAGTTTATCAACGCTGGTTCGACAAAGGAAGTTCTCTTTACTAGAGGAACGACAACCAGTCTTAACTGGGTAGCACGTTATGCTGAAGAAATCTTGACTGAAGATGACCAGGTCTTGATTTCAATCATGGAACACCATTCCAACATCATTCCATGGCAGGAAGCTTGCCGAAAGACTGGAGCAGAGCTTGTCTATGTCTATCTCAAGGATGGAGCTCTGGATATGGATGACTTGCGTTCTAAATTGACTGACAAGGTCAAGTTTGTTTCGCTAGCTCATGCTTCAAATGTCCTAGGAGTGGTCAATCCTATCAAAGAAATCACTCAAATGGCTCACCAAGTTGGAGCCATCATGGTGGTGGATGGAGCTCAATCTACACCTCATATGAAGATTGATGTCCAGGACTTGGATGTGGACTTCTTTGCCTTTTCAGGTCACAAGATGGCTGGTCCGACTGGTATCGGTGTCCTTTACGGCAAAGAAAAATATCTGGAGCAAATGTCACCAATTGAATTTGGTGGTGAGATGATCGATTTTGTCTACGAGCAATCTGCTAGTTGGAAGGAATTGCCTTGGAAATTTGAGGCTGGAACGCCAAATATGGCGGGTGCTATCGGACTTGCTGCGGCAGTAGATTATCTTGAAAAGATTGGTATGGATGCTATTGAAGCCCATGAACAAGAATTGATAGCCTACGTCTATCCAAAACTGCAGGCGATTGAAGGACTGACCATTTATGGTTCACAGGATTTGGCTCAACGTTCGGGTGTTATTGCCTTTAACCTAGGTGATCTCCATCCTCACGACCTAGCGACTGCTTTGGATTATGAGGGAGTAGCCGTTCGTGCGGGCCATCATTGTGCCCAACCCTTGCTTCAGTATTTAGAAGTCCCAGCAACTGCTCGTGCAAGTTTTTATATCTACAATACCAAGGCAGATTGTGACAAGCTAGTCGATGCCCTACAAAAGACAAAGGAGTTTTTCAATGGCACTTTCTAAACTAGATAGCCTTTATATGGCAGTGGTGGCAGACCATTCGAAAAATCCACATCACCAAGGGAAGTTAGAAGACGCTGAGCAAATCAGCCTCAATAATCCAACCTGTGGGGATGTCATCAACCTCTCTGTCAAGTTTGATGCAGAGGACCGTTTGGAAGATATCGCTTTTCTAAACTCAGGATGTACGATTTCAACTGCTTCTGCTAGTATGATGACAGATGCTGTTTTGGGCAAGACCAAACAAGAAATTCTAGAACTTGCAACCATCTTTTCTGAAATGGTTCAAGGTCAAAAGGATGAGCGTCAAGACCAACTTGGAGACGCGGCATTCTTATCAGGTGTTGCCAAATTCCCGCAACGGATCAAGTGTGCAACTCTAGCTTGGAACGCCTTGAAGAAAACAATTGAAAATCAAGAAAATCAGTAAGACAAATTTCTTTTGTCTTATGAATCAGTAGAAATGAAGAATGAAAGAAAGGATATTATGGCTGAAGAAAGAGTAGAACCAAAACCAATTGACCTTGGTGAATATAAATTTGGTTTCCATGATGATGTAGAGCCTGTCCTATCGACAGGAAAAGGATTGAACGAAGATGTCATTCGTGAACTATCAGCTGCTAAGGGGGAACCTGAGTGGATGTTAGAATTCCGTTTGAAGTCTTATGAAACCTTCAAAAAAATGCCAATGCAAACCTGGGGAGCAGACTTGTCAGAGATTGACTTTGATGACTTGATCTACTACCAAAAACCTTCTGATAAACCTGCCCGTTCTTGGGATGAAGTTCCTGAAAAAATCAAAGAGACCTTTGAACGTATCGGGATTCCAGAAGCTGAACGTGCTTATCTAGCAGGTGCCTCTGCCCAGTACGAGTCAGAAGTGGTTTACCACAACATGAAGGAAGAGTTTGAGAAGTTAGGAATTATCTTTACAGATACAGATTCTGCCCTCAAGGAATACCCAGACTTGTTTAAACAATACTTTGCGAAGTTGGTACCACCGACTGATAACAAGTTGGCTGCCCTCAACTCAGCAGTATGGTCGGGTGGAACCTTTATCTACGTACCAAAAGGTGTCAAGGTAGATATTCCGCTTCAAACCTACTTCCGTATCAACAACGAAAATACAGGTCAGTTCGAACGTACCTTGATTATTGTTGATGAAGGAGCAAGCGTCCACTACGTAGAAGGCTGTACAGCGCCAACTTATTCAAGTAACAGCTTGCACGCTGCCATTGTAGAAATTTTCGCTTTGGACGGAGCTTATATGCGTTATACAACCATCCAAAACTGGTCTGATAATGTCTATAACTTGGTAACAAAACGTGCCAAAGCTTTGAAAGATGCGACTGTTGAGTGGATTGATGGTAACTTGGGTGCTAAAACAACCATGAAATACCCGTCTGTTTACCTTGATGGAGAAGGAGCGCGTGGAACCATGCTCTCTATCGCCTTTGCCAATGCAGGGCAACACCAAGATACGGGTGCCAAGATGATCCACAACGCTCCACATACAAGCTCGTCTATCGTGTCTAAATCCATTGCTAAAGGCGGAGGAAAGGTGGACTATCGTGGACAAGTAACCTTTAACAAGAACTCTAAGAAATCTGTTTCTCACATCGAGTGTGATACCATTATCATGGATGACTTATCAGCGTCAGATACCATTCCGTTTAATGAAATTCACAACTCGCAAGTTGCTTTGGAACACGAGGCCAAGGTATCTAAGATTTCAGAGGAACAACTCTACTATCTCATGAGTCGTGGATTGTCAGAATCTGAGGCAACCGAGATGATTGTCATGGGATTTGTCGAACCCTTCACTAAAGAGCTACCAATGGAATATGCAGTTGAGCTGAACCGCTTGATTAGCTATGAAATGGAAGGTTCTGTCGGATAAAAGAAAAAGGAGAAGCAAATGGGATTTTTAAAAAAATTATTCGGTAATGTCGAAAAAGCAAATAAAGGCGAAATTCCTGTTGAGGAAATTGTTCCACCTTTTACAATTGATCTTGCAGAAGAAGCTGATGATTATTGGAGACAAACGGAAGAGCTTCTTTTGATAAACGCTGTAAAAGCTGTTGGTGGTCCTGAGGCAGTAGAACGTGCTTTTGTTCTCGCTAATTTCAAAGAAAACCAAGAAACTTTTGAGCTCTTTTATCAAATAAACGGTCAGCTCCTTTCGTGGAAAGAGATGGATGAAAGTATTGTCGCTAAGATTAGCAATCAACTACTTCCTCAAGCACCAGAGGTAGCTCAAGCAGTAAATGAAAATTACGAAGAAGCGAAGGTTCCAGTCATTGAATACGCAATGCTTCAGTTTGAAACTGCAACCATGGCTTGGTTTGGTCGGAAGCTGACAACAGCTTCTCCAGAAGCACAACTGACTTTTGAAGAATTGGTATCTGGTTGGCGTGCTATCTTGGAACAAGAAGTTCCAAATCGTCCTTTAGATAGTGACCGTCCGTTCCCTTACTTTGAAGTTTAAAATCCCAAATCCCCAAAACCTTTCAATGGAGTGTACTGTTGAGCTTACTCGCTTGATGAGTAACTAATTGAAAGAATCAGTGGGTAAAAATGCAAATTCTGAACAGGAATCCTTTCTGTTCAGAATTTTTTTCAAATAAGTACCTAATAAATATTCACAAAAAAACTTTTATATGGTAAAATAAAACAATTACATTTAGTGGAGATGAAGTATGAATATTTTTAGAACCAAGGATGTGAGTCTGAGACAGACAGAGATGCATCGCCATTTGAAATTGTGGGATTTGATTCTTTTAGGAATAGGTGCTATGGTGGGGACGGGGATTTTCACCATTACAGGAACAGCAGCGGCTACCCTAGCTGGTCCATCACTAGTGATTTCCATTGTGATTTCTGCCCTGTGTGTTTCTCTTTCAGCTCTCTTTTTCGCAGAATTTGCCTCTCGTGTGCCTGCTACTGGTGGTGCTTATAGTTACCTCTATGCAATTCTAGGAGAATTGCCAGCCTGGATTGCTGGCTGGTTGACCATTATGGAATTCATGACGGCTGTTTCAGGTGTGGCGTCTGGCTGGGCAGCTTACTTTAAGGGATTGCTCAGTAATTATGGTATCTCCATGCCGCAAGCCTTGAATGGAACCTTTAATCCTGAACAGGGAACTTATATCGATCTTCTGCCTATTTTAGTACTTACCTTGGTAACGGGATTGGTTTTATTAAATTCTAAGTCAGCTTTGAGATTTAATTCGCTTTTAGTGGTCTTGAAATTCTCAGCTCTCGCCTTATTTATCCTAGTTGGTGTTTGGTACATTAAGCCAGAAAATTGGACGAATTTTGCTCCATTTGGTTTTGGTCAACTATATGGTGGAAGTACTGGGATTATGGCGGGTGCATCTTTGATGTTCTTTGGTTTTCTCGGATTTGAGTCTATTTCCATGGCAGTTGATGAAATTCAAAGTCCGCAAAAAAATATTCCCCGCGGAATTGTCCTTTCTCTGACAATCGTCACCATTCTCTATGCTTTGGTAACCTTAGTATTGACAGGGATTGTTCACTACAGTAAGCTCAATGTGGACGATGCAGTAGCATTTTCATTACGGAGTATTGGTATCGGCTGGGCGGCAAATTATGTTTCGCTTGTAGCCATTCTAACCCTGATAACCGTATGTATCTCTATGACTTATGCTTTGTCTCGGATGATTTATAGCTTAGCACGTGATGGACTTTTACCTCAAAGTTTCAAACAATTAAGCAAGACTAGTCGCGTTCCTAAAAATGCGACTCTCTTAACAGGAGTTGTTTCAGCCATTGCTGCAGGAGTGTTTCCTCTAGCTAGTATTGCAGCCTTCTTAAATATTTGTACGCTAGCTTATCTGATTTTGCTAGCCTACGGAATTATAAAACTCAGAAAGGATAAGGGGATGCCAAAAGAGGGAGAGTTTAAAACTCCCTTGGTGCCACTTTTGCCAATTCTTTCCATTCTTATCTGTGTTTCCTTTATGCTTCAATATAGTTTAGATACCTGGATTGCCTTTGGCATTGCTCTTTTAGTTGGTCTAGTCATTTACTTTACTTACGGGTTCCGCCATTCAACCCTCGCAGAAGAAGAATAAAAGCTGGGAATTCCCAGCTTTTTTAATCTTTCACATAAGTAAATCCTTCACCCAGAATTTCATGAGCCTCAGTGATGGTGATAAAGGCTTGAGGATCAATTTTGTGAATCATATCTTTCATTTTAACGATTTCGTTTCGACCGACGATACAGTAGATAATTTTTAAATCCTTTTTGCTGTAGTATCCTTGACCAGATATAAAGGTAACGCCACGTCCGAGTTCATCGTTAATCTCTTTGGCCAATTGATCAGGATATTGGGTAATAATCATAAATCCTTTACCACCATAACCTCCTTCGCCTATCAAGTCGATAACACGAGCGATGATAAAGTCAAACAAGAGGGTATAGGTAACTAGACGAAGGTCCTGGAAGATAATCAAAATCAACATCAGGATAAAAAAGTCAATCCCAAAGAGCAATTTACCAATCGAAATATTAGTGTATTTGTTGAGGATACGGGCAACGATATCAGAGCCACCAGTGGTTCCACCAGCATTAAAGATAATTCCTAAACCAACCCCTAGTAAGACTCCTGAGACTAAAGCGACAATGATGAGATCCCCTTGCAAGTCGATGTGCAAAGGAATGCGCTCAAAGATTGCTAGCCAAACGGAAAGTGAAATAGATCCTAGAAGGCTGGAGTAGAGGGTCTTAGGTCCAAATATCTTCCAAGCCAGGATAAATAAAGGGATATTAATCAAGAGGTTCATCAATGAGACAGGAATCTTAAAGAGATAGTAGGTAATCAAGGTAATACCTGTCGCCCCACCCTCAAATAAATGATAAGGAACAACAAAGTAGGTAAGACCAAAGGCATAGATAGCAGCTCCAAGAATAATAGTAATAATCGGTTGAAGTTTTCGAATCATGGCTGTTCCTCACTTTTCTATAGATAGATTATACCAAAAATTCAGTTCTTTTCATCGAATCACTTATGATTTTTTATCATTTTTTTGATATAATAAAGGAGAAAATCCCAATCCTATCAAGAAGAATAGAAAGATTGAATTATGACACAAGTAAAAATTGTAACGGACTCTTCTGTTACTATCGAACCAGAAGTAGTTAAAGAATTAAATATCACCGTTGTCCCTCTATCAGTTATGATTGATAGTGTTCTTTATTCGGATGCAGATTTGAAAGAGGGAGAATTCCTTCATCTTATGCAACAAAGTAAGAATCTGCCTAAAACAAGTCAGCCACCTGTAGGAGTGTTTGCTGAGGTCTTTGAAGAACTAGGTAAAGATGGCAGTCAAATTATCGCCATTCACATGTCCCATGCCTTGTCTGGAACTGTGGAAGCTGCTCGCCAAGGGGCAAGCCTCTCAACTGCTGATGTAACGGTTATTGATAGTTCTTTTACAGATCAAGCGATGAAGTTCCAAGTTGTTGAAGCCGCAAAACTTGCTAAAGAAGGTAAAGATTTAGAAACGATCTTGGCTCATGTAGAGGACGTCAAAAATCATACAGAACTCTATATCGGTGTTTCGACGCTAGAAAACTTAGTTAAGGGTGGTCGTATTGGACGTGTGACAGGATTACTAAGCTCACTCTTGAACATTCGTGTAGTAATGCAGATGAAGAACCACGAACTCCAACCAATCGCCAAAGGACGTGGAGCGAAAACTTTCAAAAAGTGGCTTGAAGAATTAACCAATACTCTTTCCCAAAAATCAGTTGCAGAAATTGGAATTTCCTATGCTGGAACGAACGAATGGGCGAATGAGATGAAGGCATTATTGCAACCTTATGTTGAGAAGCCAATCTCTGTATTGGAAACTGGCTCTATTATTCAAACTCATACTGGAGAGAATGCTTGGGCAATTCTAATTCGCTACAATTCCTAAAAAAATAGAGAAAAAATGGTCAAAATAGTGTTTTTGACTTGACCTATAGCCGATTTTAGGATATGATTATATTTGTTAATTAGAAATTATTTGGAGGATTTGTTAACATGGCAAACAAACAAGATTTGATCGCTAAAGTAGCAGAAGCTACAGAATTGACTAAGAAAGATTCAGCAGCAGCAGTTGACGCTGTATTTGCAGCAGTAACTGAATACCTTGCAGCTGGTGAAAAAGTTCAATTGATCGGTTTCGGTAACTTTGAAGTTCGTGAGCGTGCTGCACGTAAAGGTCGCAACCCACAAACTGGTAAAGAAATCAAAATCGCAGCTTCTAAAGTTCCAGCATTCAAAGCTGGTAAAGCTCTTAAAGACGCTGTTAAATAATGAATTTTCAAAAAGCCTATTGAATCAAGCTTTCTAGCTTGGTCAGTAGGCTTTTTTTATTGCTTTGGGGCATTTTTGGGGCAAAAAGAAAAAGGTTCCCATGTTTGAGAACCTTCTTTTCATTAGTTTTTAGAAGCTGCTTGGAATTCAGGGTTTTTCCATGCTTCATCAATGATAGCTTGCAATTCTTTAGCAGATGCTTGCATTTTTTGAGTTTCAGCATCGTTCAATGGGATGTTTACTGGACGAACGATACCGTGTGCACCAACAACAGCTGGTTGACCGATAAAGACGTTTTTAACACCGTATTGACCTTCTTGGAAGACTGAAAGTGGAAGTACTGCATTTTCGTCATCAAGGATTGCTTTTGTGATACGAGCAAGTGCTACTGCGATACCGTAGTATGTAGCTCCTTTTTTGTTAATGATTGTGTAAGCAGCGTCACGAACACCTTCGAACAATTCAATCAATTCAGCTTCTTGAACGTTTTGAGTATCTTTAAGGAATTCTTCTAGGTTTACACCAGCGATGTTAGCGTGTGACCAAACCGCAAATTCAGAATCTCCGTGTTCACCCATGATGTAGGCGTGAACTGAACGAGCATCAACATCTAATTTTTCAGCAAGCGCTTGACGGAAACGTGCTGAGTCAAGTGAAGTACCTGAACCGATAACACGTTCTTTAGGGAATCCAGAGAATTTCCAAGTTGAGTAAGTCAAAACGTCAACTGGGTTAGCTGCAACAAGGAAGATACCATCGAAACCTGATTCAACAACTTGTGTTACGATTGATTTGTTGATAGCCAAGTTTTTACCTACAAGGTCAAGACGAGTTTCACCTGGTTTTTGAGGAGCACCTGCAGTGATAACAACAAGATCAGCGTCTGCACAGTCAGAGTATTGAGCAGCGTAGATTTTTTTAGGTGAAGTGAAGGCAAGGGCGTGGCTAAGGTCAAGCGCATCACCAACAGCTTTTTCGTGCAATTGTGGAATTTCGATAATTCCAAGCTCTTGTGCAATTCCTTGGTTAACAAGTGCGAAAGCGTAAGATGAACCTACGGCACCGTCACCAACAAGGATCACTTTTTTGTGTTGTTTAGTTGAAGTCATTATCTAAACATCTCCTTCATTTTTTTTAGGGGAATCCCCAGACACTTTCATTCTATCACTTTTGAAAAGCTTTGTCACGAATATTCTATTCGGTTATCGATGTAAACGTTTTAGTGGTTTTCAAAGACTGAAATGAAGGACGAATTATGGTATAATATATCTAATTACTAATAGTGAAATGAGGCATTTATGAATGCAGGATAGAAATTTAGTGAATGTCAATCTGACAAAGGAGATGAAGACCAGCTTTATCGACTACGCCATGAGCGTTATCGTTGCACGGGCCCTTCCTGATGTTCGAGATGGCTTAAAACCTGTTCACCGTCGTATTCTTTATGGAATGAATGAACTAGGTGTTACACCAGACAAACCTCATAAAAAGTCAGCCCGTATTACAGGGGATGTTATGGGTAAATACCACCCACACGGTGATTCCTCAATTTACGAAGCCATGGTTCGTATGGCCCAGTGGTGGAGCTACCGTTACATGCTTGTTGATGGGCATGGAAACTTTGGTTCTATGGACGGGGATGGTGCCGCCGCACAGCGGTACACAGAAGCACGTATGAGCAAGATTGCTCTTGAAATGCTTCGTGATATCAATAAAAACACCGTTGATTTCGTAGATAACTACGATGCTAACGAACGTGAACCCTTGGTTTTGCCGGCTCGTTTTCCAAACCTTTTGGTCAATGGAGCAACGGGTATCGCTGTTGGGATGGCAACCAATATTCCACCTCACAACTTGGGTGAAACCATTGATGCAGTGAAGTTGGTTATGGATAATCCTGAAGTGACGACTAAGGACTTGATGGAAGTCTTGCCTGGTCCAGATTTTCCAACCGGTGCTCTTGTCATGGGGAAATCAGGTATTCATAAGGCTTATGAGACTGGTAAAGGTTCCATTGTCCTTCGTTCTCGTACAGAGATTGAAACCACTAAGACGGGTCGTGAGCGTATCGTGGTAACGGAATTCCCTTATATGGTTAATAAAACCAAGGTACATGAGCATATTGTTCGCTTGGTTCAGGAAAAACGAATTGAGGGCATTACAGCCGTACGTGATGAGTCCAACCGTGAAGGCGTTCGCTTTGTAATCGAAGTTAAACGCGACGCGTCTGCCAACGTTATCCTTAACAACCTCTTCAAGATGACCCAGATGCAAACCAATTTTGGTTTCAACATGTTGGCGATTCAAAATGGTGTGCCAAAAATCTTGTCCCTTCGTCAAATTTTGGATGCTTATATCGAGCACCAAAAAGAAGTGGTTGTTCGCCGTACTCGTTTTGACAAGGAAAAAGCCGAAGCGCGTGCGCACATCTTAGAAGGTCTTTTAATCGCGCTAGACCATATTGATGAAGTGATTCGTATCATTCGTGCCAGTGAAACAGATGCGGAAGCGCAAGCTGAGTTGATGAGCAAGTTCAAGCTTTCTGAACGTCAAAGTCAAGCTATCCTTGATATGCGTCTTCGTCGTTTGACAGGATTGGAACGTGATAAGATTCAGTCTGAATATGATGAATTGATTGCCTTGATTGCAGATTTGGCTGATATTCTTGCCAAACCTGAGCGCGTGGCGCAAATCATCAAAGAGGAGCTAGACGAAGTCAAACGCAAGTTTGGTGACAAGCGTCGTACGGAGTTGATGATTGGAGAAGTCTTAACTCTTGAAGATGAAGATTTGATTGAAGAAACGGATGTCTTGATTACCCTATCTAACAAGGGTTATATCAAACGTTTGGACCAAGGTGAGTTCACCGCACAAAAACGTGGTGGCCGTGGAGTTCAAGGTACGGGTGTAAAGGATGATGACTTTGTGCGTGAGTTGGTTTCAACCAGCACCCATGATCATCTGCTCTTCTTTACCAATAAAGGACGCGTATACCGACTAAAAGGTTATGAAATCCCTGAATACGGTCGTACTGCTAAGGGCTTGCCAGTTGTCAATCTATTGAAGTTGGACGAAGGTGAGAGTATTCAGACCATCATCAACGTTGAGTCTGAACGTAGTGATGATGCCTATCTCTTCTTTACAACTCGTCACGGTATTGTGAAGAGAACCAGTGTCAAAGAGTTCGCTAATATTCGTCAAAATGGACTTAAAGCCTTGAATCTCAAGGACGAAGACGAATTGATTAATGTCTTGCTGACAGAAGAAGATACGGATATTATCATTGGTACCAAGTTTGGTTATGCTGTTCGCTTTAATCAATCAGCTGTTCGTGGTATGAGCCGTATCGCGACTGGTGTTCGAGGAGTCAATCTTCGTGAAGGGGACACAGTAGTTGGCGCTAGCGTGATTACAAACCAAGATGAGGTTCTTATTATCACTGAAAAAGGATACGGTAAACGTACACTTGCTACTGAATATCCTACTAAAGGCCGTGGTGGTAAAGGGATGAAGACAGCCAATGTTGCTGAGAAGAATGGCCCTCTGGCAGGTCTCCTCACTGTTAAGGGGGATGAAGACCTGATGATTATCACAGATACAGGTGTCATGATCCGTACAAATGTTGCCAATATTTCACAAACTGGACGCTCAACTATGGGAGTTAAGGTGATGCGTCTAGATCAGGATGCTAAGATTGTGACCTTTACAACGGTTGCTGCGGCAGAAAAAGAAGAAGTTGGGACTGAAATTGAAACAGAAGGTGCAGAATAATGTCTCATAAAAAAACGAAAAATAAAAAGAGTAAGAAAAATAAGCGCAGAAATCTATTTATCAATATTTTAGCGGGTTTCTTAATTCTTCTTTCCTTAGCCTTGATTTTTAATTCAAAGATTCGCGATATCTTTTTGGTCTGGAATACCAATAAATACCAAGTCAATCAAGTCACTAAGGAAAATATAGATGAAAATTTAAAATCCGAGGGAAATTTTGATTTTGACTCTGTTAAGTCTATTTCATCCGAAGCTGTATTGGCTTCACAATGGGATGCTCAGAAACTTCCTGTTATTGGAGGTATTGCTATTCCTGAAGTAGAGATTAACCTTCCTATTTTCAAAGGGTTGGACAATGTAAACTTGTTCTACGGAGCAGGGACCATGAAACCTGATCAAAAAATGGGAGAAGGGAACTATTCTCTAGCCAGTCACCATATCTTTACTGCTGAAAATGCCAGTCAAATGCTCTTCTCACCTTTGGTCAATGCCAAAGCAGGTATGAAAATTTACCTGACGGATAAGGATAAAGTTTATACTTATGAGATTACAGAAGTTAAACATGTCACACCTGACCGCGTAGATGAAATCGAAGATCGTGATGGCGTAAAGGAGATTACTTTGGTTACCTGTGTTGATTATAATGCGACCGAGCGTATAATCGTCAAAGGAATCTTTAAAGAATCAAAAGCTTATTCTGAGACTTCTGAGGATATTTTGAAGGCCTTTAATCAACCGTATAGACAACGTTATTAAGAATGAATGAACCAGTGAAGTGCTATTTCACTGGTTTTTATGTCAACAAAATAGGATCAAAATAGTTCTTATGAAAAAGGATAGGAAGGCTTAGGATAAAGATTTTTAAGATAAATATTTTAGAATTTTACAGAAAACGCTTTCTAGAAAACAAGAATTATGTTATAATTATCACAAATAAAAGTTTAGGAGTTTTTTATGGTCTCTTCAGAATTTATTTCAAAGATTGAATTTGCTTGCAAGAAGAAAGAAAGCCTTTATAGCCAAAGTAAGTTTAAGTATGCGATTCGTTCCATGTTTGCAGGTGCCTTTCTAACATTTAGTACGGCTGCAGGTGCAGTTGGGGCTGACTTGATTAATAAGATCGCTCCAGGTAGTGGACGTTTTCTATTCCCATTTGTTTTTGCTTGGGGATTGGCCTACATTGTTTTCTTAAATGCTGAGCTGGTAACTTCAAATATGATGTTTTTGACAGCAGGTAGTTTCTTGAAGAAAATCTCTTGGAGAAAAACAGCTGAGATTTTACTTTACTGTACCTTGTTCAACCTTATCGGAGCTTTGATAGCAGGTTGGGGCTTTGCCCACTCAGCAGCCTATGCAAATCTAACACATGATAGCTTCATTTCAGGAGTTGTAGAGATGAAGTTAGGCCGTTCCAATGAGTTAGTCTTGCTTGAAGGTATTTTATCCAATATCTTTGTAAACATTGCCATTCTTTCATTTGTTTTGGTGAAAGATGGTGGGGCCAAACTTTGGCTTGTTTTGTCAGCAATTTACATGTTTGTATTCTTAACAAACGAACACATTGCTGCGAACTTTGCTTCTTTTGCGATTGTTAAGTTTAGTGTTGCAGCAGATTCAATTGCTAATTTTGACATACCTAATATTCTTCGTCACTGGGGTGTAACCTTTGTCGGAAACTTTATCGGAGGAGGTCTCTTGATGGGCTTGCCATACGCCTTCCTCAATAAAAACGAAGATACTTATGTCGATTAAAAAACGGGCACGAGTTAATCGTGCTTTTTTGTTTGATATGTAAGACTAGTCATAGTTGTTCCTTATATCAAAATATAGAAAAACGGTATTGGAAAAGACTAGCCCAAGATGATACAATATCCCTAATGAAGCTATTTGGAGGTCGTCATATGACTCGTGATTTTAAATTTGAAACCCTACAATTACATGCTGGGCAAGTAGTTGATCCGGCAACTAAGTCTCGTGCAGTACCGATTTATCAAACAACATCCTTCGTTTTTGATGACACGCAAGAAGGTGCCGATCTGTTTGCCTTGAGAAAACCAGGGAATATCTATACTCGTATTACCAACCCTACAACAGCGGCATTTGAAGAAAGAATCGCTGCTCTTGAGGGTGGTGTTGGAGCACTAGCGACAGCATCAGGGATGGCTGCTGTAACCTACACTATTTTGGCGCTTGCTCACGCAGGTGACCATGTGGTGGCTGCGTCAACTATTTACGGTGGGACCTTCAACCTCTTGAAGGAAACCCTTCCTCGTTATGGAATCACAACTACCTTTGTAGATGTGGATAATTTGGAGGAAGTTGAAGCAGCTATCGGTGACAATACCAAACTTGTCTTGATTGAAACCTTAGGGAATCCCTTGATTAACATTCCCGACTTGGAAAAATTAGCTGAGATTGCGCATAAACACCAGATTCCACTTGTTTCGGACAACACCTTTGCCACACCATATTTGATTAACGTCTTCTCTCACGGTGTAGATATTTCCATTCACTCAGCAACTAAGTTTATCGGTGGACATGGTACGACTATTGGAGGAGTGATTGTCGATAGCGGTCGTTTTGACTGGGCAGCTTCAGGGAAGTTCCCTCAATTTGTTGAGGAAGACCCAAGCTACCATAACTTGAGCTATACTCGTGACGTGGGTGCTGCAGCCTTTATTATCGCTGTTCGTGTTCAATTGCTTCGTGATACAGGTGCTGCCTTGTCACCATTTAATGCCTTTCTCTTGCTCCAAGGGGTTGAAACTCTCTCCCTTCGTGTTGAACGTCACGTGCAAAATGCAGAGAAAATTGTTGATTTCCTTGTCAACCATCCTAAGGTAGAGAAGGTAAATTATCCAAAACTAGCTGACAGTCCTTATCATGCCTTGGCTGAGAAATATTTGCCAAAAGGTGTTGGTTCAATCTTTACCTTCCATGTTAAAGGCGGAGAGGCAGAAGCTCGCAAGGTAATTGATAATTTGGAAATCTTCTCTGACCTTGCGAACGTGGCAGATGCCAAATCTCTTGTTGTCCATCCTGCGACAACCACTCACGGTCAGTTGTCAGAAAAAGATCTAGAAGCAGCAGGTGTAACACCAAACCAAATCCGCTTGTCTATCGGTCTTGAAAATGTAGAGGATTTGATTGAAGATTTGCGCTTGGCATTGGAAAAAATTTAAAGTAAAAGATATAAACAGTGGGTTTCGACTCACTGTTTTTGATTTTCCATCAGGCATGATATAATGGTTACAGAAGTCTAGAAAGAGGAAAGTTATGAACGAAATCAAATGCCCCAACTGTGGGGAAGTCTTTACAGTAAATGAGAGTCAGTATGCCGAACTCTTATCCCAAGTGAGAACGGCAGAGTTTGATAAGGAATTGCACGATCGAATGAAGCAGGAGTTGGCCTTGGCTGAGCAGAAGGCTATGAATGAGCAACAGACTAAACTGGCTCAGAAGGATCAAGAAATTGCGCAATTGCAGAGTCAAATCCAAAATTTTGATACAGAAAAAGAATTAGCTAAGAAAGAAGTTGAGCAGACAAGTCATCAGGCTTTATTAGCAAAGGACAAGGAAGTACAGGCCTTGGAAAACCAATTGGCTACCTTGCGTTTAGAGCATGAAAACCAACTCCAAAAGACTCTCTCTGATTTAGAAAGAGAGCGTGATCAGGTCAAAAATCAGCTCCTCTTGCAGGAAAAGGAAAATGAGTTATCTTTGGCTTCTGTTAAGCAAAATTACGAAGCTCAGCTCAAGGCAGCTAGTGAACAGGTCGAATTTTACAAGAATTTCAAAGCCCAACAATCCACAAAAGCAATCGGGGAAAGCCTGGAACAGTATGCAGAGAGTGAGTTTAACAAGGTTCGTAGTTTTGCCTTTCCAAATGCCTACTTTGAGAAGGATAACAAGGTCTCTGCGCGTGGTTCTAAGGGAGACTTTATCTTCCGTGAATGTGATGAAAATGGAGTGGAAATTATTTCCATCATGTTTGAGATGAAAAACGAAGCGGATGGAACAGAGAAGAAGCATAAGAATGCGGACTTCTATAAGGAATTGGACAAGGACCGTCGGGAGAAGAACTGTGAGTATGCCGTTTTGGTGACTATGTTAGAATCAGATAATGACTACTTTAACACAGGGATTGTTGATGTCAGCCACGAGTATGAGAAGATGTATGTCGTCCGTCCTCAGTACTTTATCCAGTTGATTGGGCTTTTGAGAAATGCGGCGCTTAATTCCCTAAAATACAAACAAGAATTGGCCTTGGTTCGGGAGCAGAATATCGATATTACGCATTTTGAGGAAGATTTGGATGCCTTTAAACTAGCCTTTGCCAAGAACTACAATTCAGCTTCAACTAACTTTGGTAAAGCCATCGACGAAATTGATAAGGCCATCAAACGCATGGAAGAGGTTAAGAAATTCCTAACCACATCCGAAAACCAACTCCGCCTTGCAAATAATAAACTGGAAGATGTTTCAGTAAAAAAATTGACCCGAAAAAACCCAACCATGAAAGCGAAATTTGAAGCGCTGAAGGGGGAGTGAGGAAATAAGTTATGAAAAATGATATCAATTATGAAAATTTGATAGATGATGTAACAGAGGCTATAAAAAAGTTTAACTTAGTAATTTTTATTGGAGCAGGAGTTTCAATTGCTCAAGGTTATCCTAATTGGAACAATTATATTGAACATCTTATTAAGTATTGGCAAGGACAAGTTTTATCGGTAAGTGGTGAAAAAAGTCTTGGGAGAGAACATCATATAGTTTTTGATTTAATTAGCAAATCTAGTATTAGTAATAAACGTAAAGTGGATCTTGTAAACTATGAATTAAAAAAAGTTTTTGGTGAAGACTTTGAAAAGCGACGACTGGATTTTGAAAAAGGATATTTTAAAAATCTGCTACCATATTCAATAGTTAATAAAACAGTAGAATCTTTAGCGAGTTTAAATGCAATATTTATTACTTCTAACTACGACTATGAAATTGAAAATCATATTAAACGTTTAAATAATTCTGTAGTTACTATCAATGATCTTAATGAGTTTGTTAAGAACAAAGATGGAAAGTTACAATTTGGTGATGTTTTACATATCCATGGGACACCGGATTGTGATGTAAATTATTTTGTCAGTTCATCAGCAGATTATTCAAAAACCTATTTAAAAAATAGGGAAAATTTTGAAAATTTAGTAACTTGGTTTAAAAAGACAAAGCCTACAGTTTTATTTATAGGAGCAGGTCTTGAAGAAGATGAAATTTTATCTTTACTTTGTGAAGATAGTAAAAATTATGCATTGATGAAGTCAGAGAATACAGGTAATCAGAGGGCTGATGAACATTTTAGAGATGTTATTGAGGGATTTTTTAGTTCAGAAAATCATACTCAGATTATATGGTACGGCAAAAACTATGAGGATTTACCAATTTTTGTGGAAAAATTGGTTTCTAACATAAATGATAAATTAGGAATACATGCATATAGAAAAGATTGGAATAATCTTTTAAATCCCTCGTTAAAACAAGAAGATTACAATAAATCATTAAATAATATTAGCAGTAATTTTAAGTATTTAAGTTCTCTTTTAAATAAGGTTATTGAAAATAATAATGACGATTTAAATCGACTGATGTTAAATGCTCTGCTTCAGGGTGAAACCCTAACAGTAATTAAACATAGTTTTATCCCTGTGTTTTGGACATTTATTGCTAAAAATATTGAAAAGTTAAGTGATAATGACTGGGAAGTAATTTACAAAATAATTTCTGAAGGTTATCAAAATTATTTTATTGATGATGTATTCTTTGTCTATAATTATGCGATAGATAATAAAATTTCTAGTTTTACAAATAATAATAAGCTTAATGAACTGAGAGAAATTATATCCAAAGATGGATATATCGTTAATTCTAACTTTAATAAAGATAAAACTCTTTTGGGTTACTGGCTAGTAAGTACTTTTGAACAGCAAAATCGTGATTTATATATAGAGGAAGATAGTGAAGTAGAAGTTAACTTAAATTATGAATGTGTTAACAAATTAATGTCCATACTAAATAATCCAGAATTTTTAAGTTATAATTACTACTCTATAGAGTATCAATTAAAAGAGTATGATGTTGTTAAATTTCTTTATGATCTTCTAAAGTCCAAAAAATTATTTATTGAAGAGGAAGAGTTTTTAGAAAGTGATTCTGAAGACTTAATAAGTACTATATTAATTCAAAAATTGCTTGTTCAATTGGATAATGAAATTAAATTGGATTTAGAATTTATCAAGAAGTTAATTGATAAAATTGATTTTTCTAATATTCATTTTGGAGAGGAATTAAACACTTTTATCAAAGAACACAGAAGTATTATTAGAGAAAAACATATTGAAATACCAAAAAAGCCTTATAGAAATTGGATATCTTCACTAAAAGGAGGTTTTGTTTCACAATTTTCATATTTAACTCAAGAAAATCTTGTAGAGTACGATGAATTTAGAGTATTAGAGATATTAGTCAACGCCGAAAAGGAACAAAGAGGTTCTTCATTTTTGGAAGAAAAGACGATAAATGAAACGGAAAATTTCTTGATTACTGTTTTAAAAGAATCAAATGAAATATCTAAAAAGGTTTCTGATTTATTGAAAAATCATATAGATGACTTATATCCAAAATATAAGAGATTATATGTAAAAATCATCAGTTCTCCTGAAATAGAAGAAAATTTAAGAAATATTGTTAGAGAAAAATATTTAAAAAGATTTAACAAAGAAAATTTTGATTCTAACGATCGGAAATTTTTTGAATATCATATAAAACAACAAAATACGGATATAGATATTTTTGAAAAATTACTTAGTATCGATGCAAATAAACTTTCATCTTCAAGAGATGATAATAATCAATTAGATATGTTTCATTATGTAAATAGTGAACTGGGAATATATTTGCAATGTTTGATATCATTGTTTAACCAGCATCCAGGATATACACCTCAAATTATTCAGAAAATAGATTCTGTAGATGATTTTGCGTATAAAGAGCTTGCTCAAGGGATTTTATTATACGTATATGATTGGAGAGTAATTAATATAACCTATCATACATTTTTAGGATTCAGTTATTCCCACTCGTTAATTGATACAGAAGTTGTAAAGATATTTAAGGATGTTGTTAAAAATATTTTAAAAGAAAAAATCAAAGACAATCAAATTCTTGATAGGGTTTATTTAGTCGCTTTAGATAGTGTAGATCCAACTATTGATTCATTTTCTTTATTAAAGAATAACTATAGTCAAATGATCAACATCATTTTTACAGAAGACTATGAATTTAGATATTCTAAAGAATGGTTGCGAGCATTATTCAAATCTGACTCAAGTGCGAACTATCTGGTGACAATTTTTTATTTATTATATAATGAAAATCTTAAAGAAAATAGATTTGCTTTATTTATAGAGGAATTAAGTGATTATGTAACAACTTATAATCAGAAATTATCTTTACGAGGAATGAATTATAAATTAAATCATGAAGAACTTAACAATTTTGATTTGTTGAAAAAAATGTTTCTGAAATTAATGGAGACTGATAAAATAGAGAATGATATTTTCTATCTAGATGGCATCAAAAGTATACTCCCATTATTATCTTTAGATGAAAGACGAAATGTATTACAACATATTCAAAAACAGAACAATTGTCCTCCTCCAGAGATTGAGGAATTACAAAGAATTATAGTTAATTAAAATTTGTAAAAAAGAGAATAAAAGGTAGACGACGCCTCAGTAAAAATTGACTCGGAAGAATCCAACTATGAAAGCGAAGTTTGAAGCGCTGAAGGGGGAGTAGAAAGCAACACATGAACGGTATTATCAACTTAAAAAAAGAAGCGGGGATGACTTCGCATGATGCGGTTTTTAAGCTGCGTAAGATTTTGGGAACAAAAAAAATTGGTCATGGCGGGACCTTGGATCCAGATGTGGTGGGTGTTTTGCCTATTGCAGTTGGCAAGGCGACCCGCATGGTCGAGTTTATGCAGGATGAGGGAAAGGTCTATGAGGGGGAGATTACTCTTGGCTATTCAACGACGACCGAGGATGCAAGTGGAGAAGTGGTCGCAGAGACACCTGTTTTGTCCCCCTTGGATCAAACCATTGTCGATAAAGCCATTGCGAGTCTGACTGGGCCTATTACTCAGATTCCGCCTATGTACTCGGCTGTCAAGGTCAATGGTCGTAAGCTCTATGAGTATGCACGTGCAGGTCAGGAAGTGGAGCGTCCAGAACGTCAGGTGACTATTTATCAATTTGAGAGGACGAGTCCGATTTCTTATGAGGATCACCTTGCACGTTTTACATTTCGTGTGAAATGTAGTAAGGGGACTTATATCCGTACCTTGTCTGTTGACTTGGGAGAGAAGCTGGGTTATGCGGCCCATATGTCCCATTTGACTCGGACGAGTGCAGCAGGTTTACAACTAGAAGATGCCTTGACCTTGGACGAAATTGCTGAAAAAGTAGAGGCTGGTCAACTGAACTTTCTCCATCCTCTTGAAATTGGAACAGGGGACCTTGTTAAAGTTATCCTAAGTCCAGAAGAGGCTACAGAAGTGCGCTTTGGTCGTTTTATCGAGTTAGAACAAACAGACAAAGAATTGGCTGCCTTTGAGGGAGATACATTGCTAGCCATTCTAGAAAAAAGGGGCAATCTCTACAAGCCAAGGAAGGTTTTTGTCTAGTTTAACTAGATTGTGGGGATGGATTTGTTTCCCATAGACTATCCAAATCAGACTATAAATTTTGCAAAAAATGTGATAGAATAGACGACGGATAAAAAAACGGAGGATAGCATGCAAAATAGACCAATCATTATCGGAGTGACAGGTGGTTCTGGTGGTGGTAAAACCAGTGTTTCAAGAGCCATTTTATCTCATTTTCCTGATGAAAAGATTTCCATGATTGAGCATGATTCATACTACAAGGATCAGTCTCACTTGACTTTTGAAGAGCGTGTCAAAACCAACTATGACCATCCATTTGCCTTTGATACAGACTTGATGATCGAGCAGATTAAGGAATTGTTGGCAGGGCGCCCGGTAGACATCCCTACTTATGATTATACAGCTCATACGCGGAGCAGCAAGACCTATCGTCAGGAGCCTCAGGATGTCTTTATCGTTGAGGGGATTTTGGTCTTGGAGGACAAGCGTCTGCGCGATTTGATGGATATCAAGATTTTTGTGGATACAGATGATGATGTGCGTATTATTCGCCGGATCAAGCGTGATATGGAGGAGCGTGGCCGTAGTCTAGATAGCGTTATTGATCAGTATTTGGGTGTGGTCAAACCCATGTACCACCAGTTTATCGAGCCGACTAAGCGTTATGCCGATATCGTCATTCCTGAAGGGGTCAGCAATACAGTTGCTATCGATCTTTTGACCACCAAGATTGCAAAGATTTTGGAAGAAGCACGAAATAGCAAATAATCAGATGAGGAGGCCTAGCCTCCTTTTTCTATTTTTCCTTTAGTTTCAGTAGGAAAAAGGTGATTTTTAAGCATGTTTTTGGTATAATAATACCCATGGAAAAGCAAGAAAATGAATAGTAGGTGGAGATGGAAAAGTATTTATCGGTAACAACTTTGACCAAGTATCTGAAAATGAAATTCGATAAAGACCCTTACTTGGAACGGGTCTATTTAACTGGTCAAGTTTCCAACTTTCGTAAACGACCTACTCACCAATATTTCTCCTTAAAAGATGATCATGCAGTCATTCAAGCGACCATCTGGTCTGGGATTTATCAAAAATTAGGTTTCGACCTGGAAGAAGGTATGAAGATTAATGTGATTGGGCGTGTGCAGGTCTATGAACCAAGCGGTAGCTACTCTATCATCATTGAGAAAGCTGAGCCTGATGGGGTTGGGGCGCTAGCGATTCAGTTTGAACAACTCAAGAAGAAACTGACAGAAGAAGGTCTGTTTCAAGAGAGATTCAAGCAACCTCTTCCCCAATTTTCTAAGAAAATCGGTGTGGTAACCAGTCGCAGTGGAGCCGTTATTCGAGATATTATCACGACTGTCAGCAGACGTTTTCCTGGTGTTGATATCCTTCTCTATCCGACCAAGGTACAAGGTGATGGAGCAGCGGAGGAAATTGCTCGAAATATTGCGCGTGCCAATCAACGTGAGGACCTAGATGTTCTCATCATTGGTCGTGGTGGGGGTTCCATCGAGGATCTCTGGGCTTTTAACGAAGAGATCGTGGTACGGGCTATTTTTGAATCCCGTTTACCCATCATCTCTAGTGTTGGTCATGAGACGGATGTGACCTTGGCGGATTTTGTGGCAGATAGACGGGCTGCAACGCCAACAGCTGCGGCTGAATTGGCAACGCCTGTGACCAAGTTGGATCTATTGACGCATTTGCAAAATCAAGAAAAGCGGATGGCAACAGCAGTTCAGAATGTCTTGTCAAAGAAAAAAGAAGCTTTGAAAAAATGCAGTCAGTCGGTCATCTTTAGACAGCCAGAGCGCTTGTATGACGGCTATTTGCAACGGTTGGATCAGCTGCAACTGCGATTAAAACAAAGTTTGCGAACACGGATTTCTGATAGCAAACAGCTAGTCCAAGCAAGGACGCATCGACTAGTCCAATTATCACCTGTTACCAAAATCCAGCGTTATCAAGACCGTCTAAGTCAGTTGGACAAGTTCCTACGCAGCCAAATGGCGCTGGTTTATGATGCCAAGGTTGCTGAAGTCAAGCGACTTTCAGAAGCTCTGCTGATGTTGGATACCAGTCGAATCGTAGCGCGTGGTTATGCTATTGTCAAAAAAGAAGAGTCCGTAGTCGATTCTGTTGAGATGTTGAATAAAAAAGACCAAGTGACGCTTTTGATGCGAGATGGTCAAGTAGAATTAGAGGTTAAAGATGTCAAAACAAAAGAAATTTGAGGAAAATCTAGTAGAACTAGAGACCATTGTCCAAAGTTTGGAAAACGGTGAAATTGCTTTGGAAGATGCGATTGCTGCTTTTCAAAAGGGCATGGTCTTGTCAAAAGAGCTCCAAGCGACGTTGGACAAGGCTGAAAAGACCTTAGTCAAGGTCATGCAAGAAGACGGAACAGAAAGTGATTTTGAATGAAGAAGCAAGAAAAATTAGCTCTTGTCGAGTCTGCTTTGGAAGATTTTTATGGAGACCAGCAGTTTGCCTCTAGTTTGCGAGAGTCCGTTCTCTATTCCATTCATGCTGGTGGCAAGCGTATTCGGCCTTTTCTCTTGTTAGAAGTTCTGGAAGCCTTGCAGGTAGTTATCCAACCAGCACATGCTCAAGTGGCCGCGGCTTTGGAGATGATTCATACAGGGAGCTTGATTCATGATGATCTTCCTGCTATGGATGACGACGATTATCGTCGTGGACGCTTGACCAATCATAAGAAATTCGGTGAAGCGATGGCAATTTTGGCAGGAGATGCCTTGTTCCTAGATCCTTACGCCTTAATAGCGCAGGCGGATTTGCCAAGTCAGATCAAGGTGGATTTGATTGCCAATTTATCCCTTGCTTCAGGAAGTCTAGGCATGGTTGCAGGGCAGGTTTTAGATATGGAAGGCGAACACCAGCATTTGTCCTTGGAAGAACTCCAGACCATTCATGCCAATAAAACTGGAAAATTACTAGCCTATCCTTTCCAAGCCGCCGCTATCATAGCAGAATTAGCGCCAGAAATCCAAGCAAAATTGGAAACTGTTGGTGAATTGATTGGACTGGCCTTTCAAGTTCGAGATGATGTGCTGGATGTGACAGCTAGTTTTGAGGAAATCGGCAAGACTCCACAAAAGGACTTGCAGGCTGAAAAATCAACCTACCCAGCCTTGTTGGGCTTGGAGGAGGCGACTGCCTTTTGTAACCAAACTCTGGATCAAGCCGAGGCTAAATTAGAAGAAATTGCCCAGCAGGTTCCCTTTGAAACAGCACCGATTGTGAAAATAGTAGAAAGTTTGAGAATCAATGGCTAAGGAAAGAGTGGACGTACTAGCTTATAAACAGGGCTTGTTTGAAACGCGTGAACAAGCCAAGCGCGGTGTCATGGCTGGACTAGTCGTAGCAGTCCTTAATGGAGAACGCTTTGACAAACCAGGAGAGAAAATCCCAGATGACACTGAGCTAAAACTCAAGGGTGAAAAACTCAAGTATGTCAGTCGAGGTGGTCTAAAACTAGAGAAGGCCTTGGAGGTCTTTGATTTGTCAGTGGAGGGAGCGACAACGATTGATATTGGGGCTTCCACTGGAGGATTTACTGACGTCATGTTGCAAAATGGTGCTGAGTTAGTCTTTGCAGTTGATGTCGGTACCAATCAGTTGGCTTGGAAATTACGCCAAGACCCTCGGGTTGTCAGCATGGAACAGTTTAATTTCCGCTATGCTGAAAAGACTGATTTCGAGCAGGAACCGAGCTTTGCCAGTATTGATGTGAGTTTCATTTCCCTCAGTCTGATTTTGCCTGCCTTGCACCGTGTCTTGGCTGATCAAGGTCAGGTTGTGGCTCTGGTTAAGCCGCAGTTTGAGGCTGGTCGTGAGCAAATTGGAAAGAATGGAATCATTCGAGATGCTAAGGTTCATCAAACTGTCCTTGAATCTGTCACTGCTATGGCAGTTGAGCAAGGTTTTTCAGTGCTTGGATTAGACTATTCACCAATCCAAGGTGGACATGGAAACATTGAATTTCTGGCATATTTGAAAAAGGAAGAGGGAGCAAGTAATCAAGTTGCCCCCGAAATAGAAAAAGTTGTAGAGAGAGCACATAGAGAATTTAAAGATGAATAAAAAAGAGAGACTTGAAAAAATTAGAAGATTTGTTACGGATTATCAGATCGGGACTCAGGAAGAAATCGTTGAGCATTTGAAGGAAGCAGGTATTTCTGCTACGCAAGCCACTGTCTCAAGAGACATCAAGGAACTTGGGATTGTTAAAATTCCTTTGAAGAACAACACCTATATCTATGAGTTGCCAAAATCAGTCGTCAAAAGTTTGCAGTTGGCCGAGGACAACATTGTGAGTTCTGAGTTAATGGGAAATATGATCAACCTTGCTGTCATTCCTGGAAATACTATTTTTGTGAAGAGTCAGTTGGTTGAAGCATTTTCTGAACAGATTTTTAGCTGTCTAGCTGATGATGATTCTATCTTAATTGTAGCTAGAACAGCAGAGGCAGCTGAAGAAATTGTTGAACAAGTCAAAAAATGGTAGGTCAGTATGTTACTTGAAATTTCGATAAAAAACTTTGCCATTATTGAGGCGATTTCGCTCAATTTTGAAAAGGGTATGACTGTTTTGACCGGGGAAACGGGTGCCGGAAAGTCTATCATTATCGACGCTATGAATCTTATGTTGGGGGCTCGTGCAACGACAGACGTTATTCGTCATGGTGCGCCAAAGGCAGAGATTGAGGGACTTTTCTCGGTTGAAAATAGTCGTCTTTTACAGGAACTTTTTGAAGAGCAAGGTTTGGAATTGGGTGATGAGATTATCATCCGCCGGGAAATTTTGCAAAATGGTCGTAGTGTTAGTCGCGTGAATGGTCAGATGGTCAATCTTTCTGTCTTGCGTGCTATTGGGCAACACCTTGTGGATATCCATGGTCAGCATGACCAAGAGGAGTTAATGCGTCCTCAACTGCACATTCAGATGTTGGATGAGTTTGGTGATGCTGCTTTCTTGGACTTGAAGGAGACCTATCAAACGAGCTTTGATGCCTATCGCAAAATGCGCAAGCAGGTTTTGGAAGTCAAGAAAAATCAGCAGGAACATAAGGCTCGTATTGAGATGTTGGAATTTCAAATGGCAGAGATTGAGGCAGCAAACTTGCAAGCTGGTGAAGACTTGGCTCTCAACCAAGAACGAGATAAACTCCTCAATCATAAAAATATTGCGGATACGCTGACCAATGCCTACAGTATGCTGGACAATGAGGAATTCTCCAGTCTTGCTAATGTCCGTTCAGCCATGAATGACATGGAAAGTGTTGAAGAATACGATCCTGAATACCGTGAAATTTCAAGTTCTCTATCAGAGACCTACTATGTTTTAGAAGATATTACCAAGCGTTTAGAAGATATTATTGAGGATTTGGATTTTGATGGCAATCGCCTCATGCAGGTTGAAAATCGCTTAGACCTTCTGAATACTATTACCCGCAAGTATGGTGGAACTGTGGACGATGTTTTGCTTTATTTTGCCAAGATTACGGAAGAGTACAATCTCTTGACTGGAAATAATCTTTCTTCTGAAGATATGGAAGCAGAGCTCAAGAAATTGGAAGTTAATCTTGTCGATTGGGCAGGTCAGCTTGCATCTGCTCGCCATGATTTGGCCCAGCAGCTTGAGGCAGAGATTAAACAAGAACTTCAGGATCTCTATATGGAGAAGGCACAGTTCCAGGTTCGCTTTAGTAAGGGCAAATTTAGTCGTGAGGGGAATGAAACAGTTGAATTTTACATTTCCACCAACCCTGGTGAAGACTTTAAGCCTTTGGTTAAGGTTGCGTCTGGTGGGGAATTATCCCGCCTCATGTTGGCTATCAAGTCAGCCTTTTCTCGTAAGGAAGGAAAGACCAGTATTGTCTTTGATGAGGTGGATACGGGAGTTTCAGGTCGTGTAGCCCAGGCCATTGCGCAAAAGATTCATAAGATTGGTCAGCATGGCCAAGTCTTAGCAATCTCTCACTTACCTCAAGTAATTGCGATTGCGGATTATCAATTCTTTATTGAAAAGATTAGTGATGAGCACTCAACGGTGTCGACGGTTCGTCTCTTGACTATAGAAGAGCGAGTAGAGGAAGTTGCTAAGATGTTGGCTGGGCAAAATGTAACCGAAGCTGCCCTTACCCAAGCTAGAGAATTATTGCAAACGAGGGAGAAATAAATGACAGACTATTATGTAATTGGAGATGTTCACGGGAAAGCAGGTATGCTAGAAGAACTGCTCAAAACCTGGGATGGTCAAACTCAGTTGCTTTTTCTGGGGGATTTGATTGACCGTGGTGAAGACAGTCGCCGTGTTCTAGAAATGGTCAAGGATTTGGTCGAAAATCATGGAGCTATCTGTCTATCAGGAAACCATGAGTATATGTTTCTGACTTGGCTCGATGATCCAGAAGAAAGCTATGACCATTATCGTCGCAATGGTGGAGATACAACTATTAACTCAATCCTAGGTCGTCCCTTGGATGCACCAGTTGATGGCGTAGAAGATGCCAAGCGCGTTGCGACTGAAGCAGCAGACTTGGTCGAATTTATTCGTCAAATGCCATTTGTAGTAGAGACAGACAAGTATATCTTTGTTCATGCGGGTATTGACTTGACCTTGGATGACTGGCATGAAACAACAGATTATAAGAAAGTCTGGCTCAGAAAGCCATTCCACGAAGCCGAAAATCATACTGGGAAAACCATTGTCTTTGGGCATACACCAGTTTATGGTTTGCTAAAGCAAGACCGAGGTACTGCTGAGCTTTGGATAACAGATGATGGCAAGATTGGCATGGATGGAGGAGCTGTTTATGGTGGTGTCTTGCATGGGATTGTCTTTACTGACCAAGGAATGACCGAACACCACTTTATCGAGAATGATGGTTTTGTTGCCGAAGATTAGTACTCCTAGAAGGGTATGGTCTTGTCAAAATGTTAAAAACAATTTATAATTAATAGATACCCTGAAAGGAAGAGCATCATGAACTTAGAAGATTTGAAAAAACGACAGGAGAAGATTCGGAACTTCTCTATCATCGCCCATATTGACCATGGGAAATCAACCCTAGCAGACCGCGTTTTGGAAAAAACGGAGACCGTTTCTAGTCGTGAAATGCAAGCCCAACTTCTGGATAGTATGGATCTTGAGCGTGAACGTGGGATTACCATTAAACTCAATGCCATCGAGCTCAATTACACTGCGAAAGATGGCGAGACCTATATTTTCCACTTAATTGACACGCCAGGGCATGTGGACTTTACCTATGAAGTGTCGCGTTCGCTAGCAGCCTGTGAAGGAGCGATTTTGGTGGTTGATGCGGCCCAAGGGATTGAGGCGCAAACTCTTGCCAATGTTTATCTAGCCTTGGACAATGATTTGGAAATCTTGCCCGTCATTAACAAAATTGACCTGCCAGCTGCGGATCCAGAGCGCGTTCGTACAGAGATTGAAGATGTCATTGGACTGGATGCCAGCGAAGCAGTCTTAGCTTCAGCCAAAGCTGGTATTGGTATTGAAGAAATTCTTGAGCAGATCGTTGAAAAAGTGCCAGCTCCAACGGGTGATGTTGCAGCACCACTTAAGGCATTGATTTTCGACTCAGTTTATGATGCCTATCGAGGGGTTATCCTGCAAGTGCGTGTTATGGACGGAGTGGTTAAACCTGGCGATAAGATTCAGCTCATGAGCAATGGCAAGACCTTTGATGTGACGGAGGTCGGAATTTTTACACCGAAAGCAGTTGGTCGTGATTTCCTCGCGACTGGTGATGTTGGTTATATTGCGGCTTCTATCAAGACGGTTCAAGACACGCGTGTCGGAGATACAGTGACCCTAGCAAGCAATCCTGCAGCAGAACCACTAGATGGATACAAGCAGATGAATCCTATGGTCTTTGCAGGTCTTTATCCAATCGAATCCAACAAGTACAATGACCTTCGTGAAGCCCTAGAAAAATTGCAACTCAACGATGCCAGCTTGCAGTTCGAACCAGAAACATCACAGGCCCTTGGATTTGGTTTCCGTTGTGGATTCCTTGGACTTCTCCATATGGATGTTATCCAAGAGCGTTTAGAGCGCGAGTTCAATATTGACCTCATCATGACAGCTCCGTCTGTTATCTATAAGGTTAACCAAACTGACGGTGAGTCTATGGATGTGTCTAACCCCTCTGAATTTCCAGATCCGACTAAGATCGCGACCATTGAAGAACCTTATGTCAAGGCGCAAATCATGGTACCGCAGGAGTTTGTCGGAGCGGTGATGGAACTGGCTCAGCGTAAGCGTGGGGACTTTGTGACCATGGACTATATTGATGATAATCGTGTCAATGTTATCTATCAAATACCACTTGCTGAAATTGTCTTTGACTTCTTTGATAAGCTCAAATCTTCGACGCGTGGTTATGCAAGCTTTGACTACGAATTGTCAGAGTACCGCCCATCTAAGCTGGTCAAAATGGATATCCTTCTCAATGGAGACAAGGTGGACGCCCTCAGCTTTATCGTTCACAAGGATTTTGCCTACGAACGTGGGAAACTCATCGTGGATAAGCTCAAGAAAATCATCCCTCGTCAACAATTTGAGGTGCCGATTCAAGCAGCTATTGGGCACAAAATTGTGGCTCGTACTGATATCAAGGCCCTTCGTAAGAACGTACTTGCCAAGTGTTACGGTGGTGACGTTTCTCGTAAACGCAAACTCCTTGAAAAACAAAAAGCTGGTAAGAAACGGATGAAAGCTATCGGATCAGTAGAAGTCCCACAAGAAGCCTTCCTTAGCGTCTTAAGCATGGATGAAGAATAGAAATAAAAAAAACTCTTGAAGATTTTTCAAGAGTTTTTGCTTTAAATGAGAGTGATAAAATCGGAAGCTAACAGAATAGATTAGGTTAGAATTTGACAGAAGTCCTTATTTTTCTTATAATGCAGATGGAAAGGTGGTAGGATGAAAAAATTATTAATTTTAGGTACTGTAGTTACTGTTAGTGCTTTTTTAGCTTCATGTTCCAATAAATCGCAAACAGCAACCGAAGAAAGTTCGACTGCGGTTGTTAGTTCTTCAAGCAGTCAGGAAACGAGTAGCACTAGTTCTGCTGTTTCTGAAGCGAAAAAGGAAGAGACGCAAATCATCGGTTCGAATGAATATGGATTTGTCAAGGTACCCAAATCATGGGTTCGATTCCATGAAGTAGAAGGTGGAAATGATATACAGTATAGTGATGGAACAGATATCAACATTGTTACGCTGAATACCTTCAAGGCTGAGCAGTTTAATATCAGTGAAGAAGAGTATGCTAAACTAGATGTTGTGACGGTCTCATCTAGTATTTTAACTTCCAAAGAACAAAGCTCTGATTTCAGTAAGGTTTGGGGCTCCAAATCGACCATTGGAGGCTATGAAGCCTATGTTGTCAATGCAATTGCTAAGTCAGGGAAATACCTCGTTACCTGGGTTTTCCGTTCAAATGATGGTAAAATCCGCTATGTTTCACTTGAAGGGGATGGGGAAACTTTAAAAACAATCTTACCGATGGTTGAAAGTAGCTGGTCAACTACTAAAGCTGAATAAATGAAAAAAAGAAGATCCTTGGTCTTCTTTTTATGTTTTTTACGAATAGATAGATGAGTAGAAAAAGAAATGGAGTTGTATATGAAAATCACAAACTATGAAATTTACAAATTGAGAAAAGCTGGGCTGACCAATCAACAAATTTTAACTGTTCTTGAATACGACGAGACTGTAGATCAGGAGCTCTTGCTAGGTGATATTGCAGAAATATCTGGATGCCGTAATCCTGCTGTCTTTATGGAACGCTATTTCCAGATAGATGATGCACAGTTGGAGAAGGAGTTTCAGAAATTTCCATCCTTTTCTATTCTTGATGACTGTTATCCTTGGGATCTGAGTGAGATTTATGATGCTCCAGTGCTCTTGTTTTATAAAGGAAATTTGGACTTGTTGAAGTTTCCAAAGGTTGCCGTTGTAGGGAGTCGTTCATGTTCTAGTCAGGGAGCAAAGTCGGTTCAGAAAGTCATTCAAGGTTTGGAAAACGAGTTAATCGTTGTCAGTGGTTTAGCCAAAGGGATTGATACCGCTACCCACATGGCTGCACTCCAGAATGGAGGAAGAACGATTGCCGTCATTGGAACAGGATTGGATGTTTTTTATCCCCGAGCCAATAAACGTTTGCAGGAACACATTGGCAATCACCATTTGGTACTTAGCGAGTACGGACCTGGTGAGGAACCCTTGAAATTTCACTTTCCAGCTCGTAATCGTATCATTGCTGGCCTTTGCCGTGGTGTGATTGTAGCAGAGGCAAGGATGCGTTCTGGTAGTCTTATAACTTGTGAGCGAGCTATGGAGGAAGGGCGTGATGTTTTTGCCATTCCGGGAAACATTTTAGATGGCCATTCAGATGGCTGCCACCACCTGATCCAAGAGGGAGCAAAGCTGATTTCCAGCGGTCAAGATGTGCTTGCTGAGTATGAATTTTAAGGAGAAATTTGTTCACTCAGATAAACTTTTCTTCTATATATAGGACTTAGGTCTTGACAGCTATAGAAAAATGGTTTACACTTTATAAAGTTTATTACTTTGAAAAGGTGTGATAGTGTGGCTACGGCAACAAAGAAGAAAAAATCAACAGTTAAAAAAAATCTAGTCATCGTGGAGTCGCCTGCCAAGGCGAAAACGATTGAGAAATATCTAGGCAGAAATTACAAGGTTTTAGCCAGTGTCGGGCATATCCGTGATTTGAAAAAATCCAGTATGTCAGTCGACATTGAAAATAACTATGAACCGCAGTATATCAATATCCGAGGAAAAGGTCCTCTCATCAATGACTTAAAAAAAGAAGCTAAAAAGGCCAATAAAGTCTTTCTAGCAAGTGACCCGGACCGTGAAGGAGAAGCGATTTCCTGGCATTTGGCTCACATTCTCAACTTGGATGAGAATGATGCCAACCGTGTAGTCTTTAATGAAATCACCAAAGACGCAGTAAAAAATGCCTTTAAAGAACCTCGAAAGATTGACATGGACTTGGTCGACGCCCAACAAGCTCGTCGTGTCTTGGACCGCTTGGTAGGGTATTCGATTTCGCCTATTTTGTGGAAAAAGGTCAAGAAGGGCTTATCAGCAGGGCGGGTGCAGTCTGTTGCCCTTAAGCTCATCATTGACCGTGAAAATGAAATCAATGCCTTCCAACCAGAAGAATACTGGACAATTGATGGTGTCTTTAAGAAGGGAACCAAACAATTTCAAGCTGCTTTCTATGGTATGAATGGCAAAAAGATGAAATTGACCACCAACGAAGAAGTCAAAGAAGTCTTGTCCCATTTGACTAGCAAAGATTTCACAGTAGACCAGGTAGATAAGAAAGAGCGCAAACGCAATGCGCCCCTACCCTATACGACTTCAACCATGCAGATGGATGCGGCTAACAAAATCAATTTCCGTACTCGAAAGACCATGATGGTGGCCCAGCAGCTTTATGAAGGAATCAATATCGGATCAGGCGTGCAAGGTTTGATTACCTATATGCGTACAGACTCGACTCGTATCAGCCCTGTGGCTCAGAACGAAGCGGCAAGCTACATTAACAACCGTTTTGGTAGCAAGTATTCCAAGCATGGTAGCAAGGTCAAGAATGCCTCAGGTGCTCAGGATGCACACGAAGCCATTCGTCCATCTAGTGTCTTTAATACACCAGAAAGCATCGCTAAGTACTTGGACAAAGACCAGCTCAAGCTCTATACCCTTATCTGGAACCGTTTTGTAGCTAGCCAGATGACGGGAGCTATTTTTGATACCATGGCTGTTAAGCTCTCTCAAAATGGGGTTCAGTTTGCGGCAAATGGTAGTCAAGTTAAGTTTGATGGTTATCTTGCTATCTACAATGACTCTGACAAGAACAAGATGTTGCCAGATATGGCTGTTGGAGATGTGGTCAAGCAGGTCAATAGCAAGCCAGAACAACATTTCACTCAACCGCCAGCTCGCTATTCGGAAGCGACTCTTATCAAGACCTTGGAAGAAAATGGAGTTGGCCGTCCGTCAACCTACGCTCCGACCATTGAAACCATCCAAAAACGTTACTACGTTCGTCTGGCTGCTAAACGTTTTGAACCGACAGAACTGGGAGAAATTGTTAACAAGCTCATCGTTGAATACTTCCCAGACATCGTCAATGTGACCTTCACAGCTGAAATGGAAGGAAAACTGGATGATGTCGAGGTTGGAAAAGAGCAGTGGCAACGTGTTATTGACGCCTTTTACAAACCATTCTCTAAAGAAGTAGCTAAGGCTGAATCTGAAATGGAAAAAATCCAGATCAAGGATGAGCCAGCTGGATTTGACTGTGAGGTTTGTGGCAGTCCAATGGTGATTAAGCTCGGTCGTTTTGGTAAATTCTATGCTTGTAGCAATTTCCCAGACTGCCGTCACACACAAGCTATTGTCAAAGAGATTGGAGTCGAGTGTCCAAGCTGTCATCAAGGACAAATCATCGAACGAAAAACAAAGCGTAATCGTATCTTCTATGGTTGCAATCGCTATCCAGAATGTGAATTTACTTCCTGGGACAAACCAATTGGACGTGATTGTCCAAAATGCGGACACTTCCTTGTGGAGAAAAAGGTCCGTGGCGGTGGTAAACAGGTTGTATGTAGTAATGGCGACTACGAGGAGGAAAAAATTAAATAAAATGCAGAGTCCTGAAAATAAATTTCAGGCTCTTTTTACTTGAAGCTTGACAAATTTCCTCACTTTGTGGGAAACTAGTATAAGATTATTTCAATTAGGAGAAGACATGCGTATTATTTACCTAAGTATTGGTTTTATTTCTTTAGCCTTGGCTCTTGTTGGGGTTGTCTTGCCCCTTTTGCCAACAACCCCCTTTCTTTTGTTAGCTATTGCTTGTTTTTCTAAATCTTCTAAGCGTTTTGAAGACTGGCTTTATCATACAAAGCTTTATCAGACCTATGTAGCTGACTTTCGTGAGACCAAGTCTATTGCGCGAGAACGAAAGAAAAAAATCATCGTTTCTATCTATATCTTGATGGGAATTTCTATCTATTTTGCTCCTCTTTTGCCAGTCAAAATCGGTCTGGGAGCCTTAACTATCTTTATCACCTACTATCTCTTTAAAGTCATTCCTGACAAAGAATAGATAAAAATAGTAGTTATTTGCCTTGATAAAAATGAAAGCATATTTAAAATAATATGATATAATGAATTCAAAGAAAACATCAAGGAGAATCAAATGATTTACGAATTTTGTGCTGAAAATGTGACCTTGCTTGAAAAAGCGATGCAGGCTGGAGCTCGTCGAATCGAACTTTGTGATAATCTAGCGGTTGGTGGAACAACACCTAGTTATGGAGTGACCAAGGCAGCGGTTGAACTGGCAGCTAACTACGATACGACCATTATGACCATGATTCGTCCCCGTGGTGGCGACTTTGTCTATAATGATATGGAAATAGCGATCATGCTAGAAGACATACGTTTGACTGCTCAGGCTGGAAGTCAAGGGGTTGTATTTGGGGCTTTAACTGCTGATAAAAAGTTGGATAAGCCTAATCTTGAGAAGCTGATTGCCGCATCTAAAGGAATGGAAATTGTCTTTCACATGGCCTTTGATGAATTAAGCGATGAAGACCAGTTGGATGCCATTGACTGGCTCAGCCAAGCTGGTGTTACCCGTATCCTAACTCGTGCTGGAGTATCTGGAGACTCGCTAGAGAAACGTTTAGCTCATTATCACAGAATTTTGGAACATGCTAAAGGTAAAATTGAAATTTTACCAGGTGGGGGGATTGACCTTGACAACCGTCAAACCTTTATCGACCAGCTGGGCGTGACACAATTGCATGGAACTAAGGTTGTCTTTTAAAAAATAGAAAGGAACTGCTAGCTTTTGGTAGCAGTTTTCACTTATGTTTGAAATTTTTAAATCTTACCAGTTTAATAAAGAAAAAGCTCATGCCTATGGTTTTGTAGAAAATGGGGAAGTCTGGACCTATAGTTGCCAGATTTTGCAGGGTGACTTTTTCATGACAGTCTCTATCACTCCTGATAATGTGAACTTTCAGGTCTTTGATCAAGAGATGGGTGACCTCTATCCTCAAGTACATATGGAAAGTATGAGGGGAAGTTTTGTCGGAAGTGTCCGTGAGGCTTGTTTGGAGATTCTCTACCAGGTTCGGAAGGCTTGCTTTGATGTACAGGATTTTATCTGCCCTCAGACTAAGCGTATCATGGATAAGGTTCAGGAAAAGTATGGTGATCGGTTGGAGTATCTGTGGGAAAAGTCGCCTGATACAGCTGTATTGCGCCATGAAGACAATCAAAAGTGGTATGCTGTTTTGATGAGAATCCCATGGGATAAGCTGGAAAAGGGCAGAGAAGGACTAGTCGAAGCAGTCAACCTCAAACACGACCAAGTATCTAATTTGCTTTCAAAAAAAGGCATTTATCCAGCCTTTCATATGAACAAACGCTACTGGCTTAGTCTGGCGCTTGATGATAGTTTGCAAGATGAAGAAGTGATAGAACTCATCGAAAGAAGTTGGAATTTGACTGTGAAAAAATAAGGAAAGTTACTTGAGTTTTCAAATACTTTCAATTAGCAAAATATTCTTTACTGAAGAAATTTTCAGAAAATAATGGATTTTTTTCTTGACAAGAGATTTTTCCTATGCTAGAATACTAAACAAGATATCAAACGAAGGAGAAAGTCAAACATGAAAACGGCTAAGTTTAATCAATTTGCTTTGTTGTTGAGGTACTCGGGCTAGTGCAAAAGCATTAGTCCTGTTTGGCTTACCAAGCGGGAGTAAATCAACATCTCGCTTGGGCTTCTGAGCGAGATGTTTTTTTAAAACCACATTTGGAAAAGGGGAAATCTTATGCGTAAAGTTGAATTTTTTGATACAAGCCTTCGTGATGGGGAACAAACACCTGGTGTTAACTTCTCAATAAAGGAAAAAGTTTCCATTGCAAGACAGCTGGAGAAATGGGGAATTTCTGTAATTGAAGCTGGTTTTCCGGCTGCTAGTCCAGATTCATTTATAGCCGTTCAAGAAATTGCTAGAGCCATGAAAAAAACAGCAGTGACAGGATTAGCTCGTTCTGTAAAATCTGATATTGATGCTTGTTATGAGGCGCTTAAGGATGCCAAGTATCCTCAAATTCATGTCTTTATCGCTACCAGTCCGATTCACCGCAAGTATAAGCTCAATAAGAGCAAGGAAGAGATTTTAGAAGCTATCAAGGAACATGTTTCTTATGCACGTTCTAAGTTTGAAATCGTCGAATTCTCTCCTGAAGATGCGACTAGAACAGAGTTGGATTTCCTCTTGCAAGTCGTTCAAACAGCGGTCGATGCAGGTGCATCTTATATCAATATCCCTGACACAGTTGGCTTTACGACCCCAGAAGAGTTTGCACGCATCTTTGATCACTTGACTGAAAATATTAAATCAGATCATAAAGTTGTCTTTGGTGTCCATTGTCACGATGATCTCGGTATGGCAACTGCAAATACTTTGACAGCAATTAAACACGGTGCTGGACGTGTCCAGGGAACTATTAATGGTATTGGTGAACGCGCAGGTAATGTTGCTCTTGAAGAAGTAGCTGTTGCTTTGAAGATTCGTGAGGATTTCTTCCAAGCAACTAGTGATATTGTTTTGGATGAAACAATGAATACGTCTGAAATGGTTTCTCGCTTCTCTGGTATTCCAGTTCCTAAAAACAAGGCTGTCGTTGGTGGTAATGCCTTCTCTCACGAGTCTGGTATTCACCAAGATGGAGTCCTTAAAAATCCTCTCACTTATGAGATCATCACACCTGAATTGGTCGGTGTTAAGAGCAATAGTCTTCCGCTTGGTAAATTGTCAGGTCGCCATGCCTTTGTTGAAAAACTAAGAGAACTGGCCCTAGATTTTACAGAAGAGGATATCAAACCACTCTTTGCTAAGTTCAAGGCGCTGGCGGACAAAAAGCAAGAAATTACAGATGCAGATATTCGAGCTCTGGTAGCTGGAACCATGGTTGAAAATCCAGAAGGATTCCACTTTGATGATTTACAACTTCAAACGCATGCAGACAATGACATTGAAGCGCTCGTTAGCCTGGCCAATATGGATGGTGAGAAAGTCGAATTCAATGCGACAGGGCAAGGTTCCGTTGAAGCGATCTTTAACGCTATCGATAAGTTCTTTAACCAATCTGTCCGCTTGGTGTCCTATACCATCGATGCAGTAACAGATGGAATCGATGCCCAGGCTCGTGTCTTGGTCACTGTTGAAAACAGAGATACCGAAACCATCTTTAATGCAGCAGGACTCGATTTTGATGTGTTAAAGGCTTCGGCTATTGCTTATATCAATGCTAATACCTTTGTTCAAAAAGAGAATGCAGGTGAGATGGGGCATAGCGTTTCCTACCGAGACATGCCTAGTGTGTAAAGGAGATGGCTATGACAAAGAAAATAGTAGCTCTAGCAGGGGATGGAATCGGTCCAGAAATCATGGAAGCTGGTTTAACGGTTCTGGAAGCTCTAGCTTCAAAAATAGGCTTTGACTATGAGATAGATAGATGCCCCTTTGGAGGTGCAGGTATTGATGCTGTAGGGCATCCCTTACCTGATGAAACCCTCAAGTCATGTAGAGAAGCAGATGCTATTCTCCTCGCGGCTATCGGTAGTCCTCAGTATGATGGGGCAACGATTCGGCCTGAACAAGGCTTGCTAGCTCTTCGGAAGGAACTCAATCTCTATGCTAATATTCGCCCCGTAAAAATCTTTGATAGTCTTAAGCATTTGTCACCACTTAAACCAGAACGAATTGCTGGTGTAGACTTTGTCGTGGTGCGTGAGTTGACAGGCGGGATTTACTTTGGTGATCATATTCTTGAAGAGCGCAAAGCGCGTGATATCAACGACTACAGCTATGAGGAAGTAGAGCGGATCATTCGCAAGGCATTTGAAATCGCAAGAAGTCGCAGAAAAATCGTTACTAGTATCGATAAGCAAAATGTTCTAGCAACATCAAAACTTTGGCGCAGAGTAGCTGAGGAAATCGCGCAGAATTTCCCAGATGTGACCTTGGAACACCAGTTGGTGGACTCAGCTGCTATGCTTATGATTACCAATCCTGCTAAGTTTGATGTCATTGTGACAGAGAATCTTTTCGGAGATATCTTATCTGATGAATCAAGCGTTCTATCAGGTACTCTTGGTGTTATGCCATCAGCCAGTCATTCTGAAAAGGGACCAAGTCTTTATGAGCCTATTCATGGTTCAGCACCTGATATTGCAGGTCAAGGAATTGCCAATCCTATCTCTATGATTTTGTCAGTTGCCATGATGTTGAGAGATAGTTTTGGACGTTATGAGGATGCAGAGCGTATCGAGCGTGCTGTTGAAGCTAGTTTAGCGGCTGGCATTTTAACAAGAGATATTGGAGGACAGGCTTTGACCAAGGAAATGACAGAAGCCATCATTGAAAGATTATGAAGATAAATGAAGGAATCACGCTTACCCTCTTGATTTGGAATTTGCTGGTTTTCTTGATTTATGGTATTGACAAATCCAAGGCAAGAAGAGGTGCTTGGCGCGTCCCAGAGAAAATCTTACTCATTTTAGCCCTTACTTGTGGTGGTTTTGGTGCCTGGTTGGCAGGAATCACCTTTCACCACAAGACTAGAAAATGGTATTTTAAAACAGTTTGGTTTCTCGGGATGGTAACTACACTAGTAGCCTTATATTTTATTTGGAGGTAATGGATGGCAGGAAAATCGATTTTTGATAAATTATGGGACCGTCATGTCATCACAGGAGAAGAAGGGCAACCCCAACTCATGTATGTGGACCAGCACTATATTCATGAAGTGACTAGTCCCCAAGCTTTTCAAGGATTACGAGATGCAGGCCGCAGATTGAGACGACCAGACTTGACATTTGGGACCTTTGACCACAATGTACCAACGGTCAACATCTATGATATTCGAGATGTGATTTCTAAGGCCCAAATTGATAAGCTTGCTGAAAATGTTGTGGAGTTTGGGATTGAACATGCTGCCCACGGTTCTGAAAAGCAGGGAATCGTTCACATGGTTGGTCCAGAGACAGGACGGACGCAACCAGGAAAATTCATCGTTTGTGGAGACAGTCACACAGCTACTCACGGAGCTTTCGGAGCTATAGCTTTTGGGATTGGGACCAGTGAGGTCGAGCATGTCTTTGCTACCCAGACACTCTGGCAAGTTAAACCCAAGAAAATGCTGGTAGAATTCACTGGTGTTCCTCAAAAAGGAGTATATTCTAAGGATTACATTCTCGCCTTGATTGCCAAGTACGGCGTTGCTTGTGGTGTAGGCTATGTGGTGGAATATCGTGGGCAAGCGATTGATGCACTGACCATGGAAGAGAGAATGACCATCTGCAATATGTCCATCGAGTTTGGCTCCAAGATGGGAATCATGAATCCAGATCAAACTACTTATGATTATCTCAAAGGACGAGAATGTGTTCCAGAGGATTTCGAGGAGGCAGTTGCCGACTGGAAGACGCTTGTCAGCGATGATGATGCTGTTTATGATAAGGTTATCCAGATGGATGTCTCAGACTTGGCTCCTATGGTGACCTGGGGAACCAATCCTGCTATGGGCGTCGACTTTGACAGTAGCTTCCCAGAAATTAAGGATATGAATGATGAACGAGCTTATCATTACATGAACTTGGAACCTGGTCAAAAGCCAGCGGACATTGAACTAGGATATATTTTTATCGGGTCTTGTACCAATGCTCGGCTCAGTGACCTACAACTAGCTGCGCGATTTGTAAAAGGGAAGAAGATTGCTCCCAATCTAACAGCAATTGTAGTGCCAGGATCGCGTCCTGTGAAACGAGCTGCGGAGAGATTGGGATTGGATAAGGTTTTCCTAGATGCTGGCTTTGAGTGGCGAGACCCAGGTTGCTCTATGTGCCTAGGGATGAATCCAGACAAGGTACCTGATGGGGTTCACTGTGCCTCAACCAGTAATCGCAACTTTGAAGATAGACAGGGATTTGGCGCTAAAACCCATCTCTGCAGTCCAGCCATGGCAGCTGCGGCAGCTATCGCAGGGCGTTTCGTAGATGTTCGACAGATGCCAGAAGCCCAGTAAGGAGAGGATATGGAGAAATTTACAGTTTATACGGGAACGACCGTTCCTCTCATGAATGATAACATCGACACCGACCAAATACTCCCCAAGCAGTTTCTCAAGTTGATTGATAAAAAAGGCTTTGGTAAGTACCTCATGTATGCTTGGCGTTATCTAGACGACAAGTATACTGAGGACCCAGACTTTGTCTTTAACCGACCTGAATACCGAAAAGCCAGTATCCTCATCTCAGGGGATAACTTTGGGGCAGGTTCTTCGAGAGAACACGCAGCTTGGGCTCTAGCCGACTATGGTTTTAAGGTCGTGATTGCAGGTTCTTTCGGGGACATTCATTACAATAATGAACTCAATAATGGTATGTTGCCTATTGTTCAGCCTAGAGAGGTTCGAGAGAAACTAGCCCAGCTACAACCAAGCGACCCAGTAACCGTGGACTTGGAACAGCAAAAAATCATTTCACCAGTTGGTGAATTCACTTTTGAAATCGATAGTGAATGGAAACACAAACTCTTAAATGGTTTGGATGATATCGGTATTACGTTGCAGTATGAAGATTTAATTGCTGCTTATGAAAAACAACGACCAGCCTATTGGCAGGATTAGAAAAAATAGAAAAGGAAATAGAACTATGACAAAACACATTCAATGGAACGGAACACTTTCACAAGAAGGCTATGACATTTTAAAAGGGGAGGGCGGTTGTATCGTTTGCCCTACAAAAGTCGGCTATATCATCATGACTAGCGACAAGGCAGGACTTGAGCGTAAGTTCGCAGCTAAAGAGCGTAACCGTAACAAACCAGGTGTAGTTCTCTGTGGTAGCATGGATGAGCTTCGCGCTTTAGCACAACTTAATCCAGAAATTGAAGCCTTCTACCAAAGACATTGGGACGAAGACATTCTCCTCGGTTGTATACTTCCATGGAAACCAGAAGCTTTTGAAAAGCTCAAAGCTTATGGGGATGGACGTGAAGAACTCATGACAGACGTGCGTGGAACGAGCTGTTTTGTCATCAAGTTTGGTAAAGCTGGTGAACAGTTGGCTGCTAAACTTTGGGAAGAAGGTAAAATGGTCTATGCCTCATCAGCCAACCCATCTGGAAAAGGAAATCGTGGTAAGGTGGAAGGGATTGGAGAACGTATTGAAGGAGCAGTGGACCTTGTCATCGAAGCAGACGACTATGTGGCATCTATCCAACCTGACAAAACGATTGAAACGCGCTACGAGCAAGGTGTGATGGTGTCTATGGTTGATAAAGACGGCAAACTAATCCCAGAACAAGGAGGAGCACGTTCAACTTTACCAGCGCCAGTTGTGATCCGCAAAGGGCTTGACATTGATAAAATCATGATGCACCTGTCAGATACCTTTAACTCATGGGACTACCGTCAGGGTGAGTATTACTAAGATTGAAGAAGAGGAGAGATTAGATTCTCTCCTCTTTCGCTCCCCTTTTTTAAGTAAAAACCGAACAATATAATTTTATTATTGAAAATATTTGACAAAAACTGTACTTTGGTTTATAATATGTCAAGGAAACGTCGGAAAAAGGCGTAGGGATGCGTAAGCATAGGTAGGTCATTACAAAAGAAACGAGACAGCGATATGTTAAATGAATTTCCAATTTTTGATTACGAAGATATTCAGTTGATCCCAAATAAATGTGTCATTAAAAGCCGTGCAGAAGCAGATACGAGTGTCACACTTGGAAATCACACTTTCAAACTACCTGTTGTGCCAGCAAATATGCAGACGATTTTGGATGAGAACGTAGCAGAACAACTGGCTAAAGGTGGCTACTTCTACATTATGCATCGTTTTGATGAGGCTGGGCGCATTCCTTTTATCAAACGCATGCACGATCAAGGGCTCATTGCTTCTATTTCAGTCGGTGTCAAGGATTACGAGTATGATTTTGTTAGCCAACTCAAGGCTGATGCTCCTGAGTATATCACGATTGACATTGCTCATGGACATGCGGATAGCGTGATTTCTATGATTCAACACATAAAGAAAGAATTACCATATACTTTTGTCATTGCTGGTAACGTAGGAACACCAGAAGCTGTGCGTGAATTGGAAAATGCTGGAGCGGATGCCACTAAGGTTGGAATCGGTCCTGGTAAGGTTTGTATTACCAAGGTCAAGACAGGTTTTGGTACAGGTGGCTGGCAGTTGGCAGCACTTCGCTGGTGTGCTAAAGCAGCGCGTAAACCGATCATCGCTGATGGTGGGATTCGTACTCATGGCGATATTGCCAAGTCTATCCGTTTCGGTGCCAGCATGGTCATGATTGGTTCCCTATTTGCAGGACATATTGAAAGCCCAGGAAAGACGATTGAAGTCGACGGCGAACAGTTCAAAGAATACTATGGTTCAGCTTCTCAATACCAAAAGGGAGCATATAAAAATGTGGAAGGTAAGCGCATCTTACTGCCTGCCAAAGGACACTTGCAAGATACCCTTACTGAGATGGAGCAGGACTTGCAAAGTGCCATTTCCTACGCAGGTGGACGAAAAGTTGCCGACCTTAAACATGTTGATTATGTTATCGTGAAAAACTCTATCTGGAACGGGGATGCATCTCACTAAGAGACACTTAGTCCACCAATAAAAAACTTGTTATTAGAGCAAATTTCTGTTATAATAAGACAAGTTTCCACCCTTAGTGTAATGGATATCACGTAAGATTCCGGTTCTTGAGATGGGGGTTCGATTCCCTCAGGGTGGATGTGAAAAGCCTATGAAAGCCTTAAATAAGGCTTTTTTCTTTATATTGCAACTAAAATTTAAAATTGTCTTCTAAAAAATGCTCAATTCCCTTCTAGTCCTGTTTTAAAGTGACTCAGAGGGCTTTTTTTGATATAATAAGAAGGACTGTTATCAGTTAGAAAGAGGTTGGTATGAAAGAATTACAAACTGTACTGAAGAAGCGTTTTGCAATTGAATTTGCAGATAAAAAGCTACTAGAAACTGCCTTTACTCATACGAGTTATGCCAATGAGCACCGCCTCTTAAAAATTTCACACAATGAGCGCTTGGAATTTTTAGGAGACGCTGTTCTGCAATTATTGATTTCAGAATATCTGTATAAAAAATATCCTAAGAAACCAGAGGGAGATTTGTCCAAGCTCCGTGCCATGATTGTCCGCGAGGAGAGTTTGGCTGGTTTTGCGCGTGATTGTCAGTTTAATCAGTTTATCAAGCTAGGAAAAGGGGAAGAAAAGTCTGGTGGGCGCAATCGTGACACCATTCTTGGCGATGCTTTTGAAGCCTTTCTGGGAGCATTGCTTTTAGACAAGGATGTTGCTAGAGTAAAAGAGTTCATCTATCAAGTCATGATCCCCAAGGTTGAAGCAGGTGACTTTGAAATGATTAAGGATTACAAGACACACCTTCAAGAGTTACTCCAGGTCAATGGAGATGTAGATATTCGCTACCAGGTGACCTCTGAGATGGGACCTGCTCATGATAAGGTCTTTGATGTAGAAGTCCTGGTTGAAGGAAAGAGTATTGGAAAAGGCCAAGGTCGTTCTAAAAAATTAGCAGAGCAAGAGGCCGCCAAAAATGCAGTTGAGAAAGGGCTGGGTTCATGTATTTAAAGGAAATTGAGATTCAGGGATTCAAGTCCTTTGCTGACAAGACCAAGATAGTCTTTGACCAAGGTGTGACAGCCGTCGTTGGTCCAAATGGATCTGGAAAGTCAAATATCACAGAAAGTCTGCGATGGGCCCTGGGGGAGTCCAGTGTCAAGAGCCTTCGTGGTGGCAAGATGCCTGACGTTATCTTTGCTGGGACAGAAAGTCGCAAACCACTCAATTATGCCTCTGTTGTCGTGACCTTGGATAATGAAGATGGTTTTATCAAGGATGCGGGGCAAGTCATTAAGGTAGAACGCCATATCTATCGTAGTGGAGATAGCGAGTATCGAATTGATGGCAAGAAAGTGCGCTTGCGTGATATTCATGACCTCTTCTTGGATACAGGTTTGGGACGGGATTCCTTCTCCATCATTTCCCAAGGGAAGGTTGAGGAGATTTTTAATTCTAAGCCAGAGGAACGCCGAGCTATTTTTGAAGAAGCTGCTGGAGTTTTAAAATACAAGACTCGTCGAAAAGAAACAGAAAGCAAACTGCAACAAACTCAAGACAATCTCGACCGCTTAGAAGACATTATCTACGAGTTGGACAATCAAATCAAGCCCCTTGCAAAACAAGCCGAGAATGCTCGCAAGTTTCTCGACTTGGATAGTCAACGCAAGGCAATTTACTTGGATGTACTGGTTGCTCAAATCAAGAAAAACAAGGCTGAACTAGAGCTGACAGAAGAAGAGCTAACGCAGGTTCAGGAACTTTTGACTAGCTATTACCAAAAGCGTGAAGAGTTAGAAGAGGAAAATCAAACTCTTAAAAAGAAACGCCAAGATCTTCAAGCTGAAATGGCTAAAGATCAAGGAAGCTTAATGGATTTGACTAGTTTGATCAGTGACTTAGAGCGAAAACTAGCCCTGTCCAAACTGGAATCTGAGCAAGTAGCCCTTAATCAACAAGAAGCGCAAGCCCGTTTGGCGACTCTGGAAGATAAGAGAAAGGCTCTAAGTAAGGAAAAGGCTGAAAAAGAAGCGAACTTGGAACAGTTAGAGAAAAGTCTAGCAGCAAACAACAAGGAACTCAATCGCCTAGAAGCAGAGTTGTTGGCATTTTCTGACGATCCTGACCAGATGATCGAGCTCTTGCGTGAACGTTTTGTGGCTCTTTTACAAGAAGAAGCGGATGTCTCAAACCAGTTGACCCGCATCGAGAATGAACTGGAGAACAGCCGTCAGCTGTCTCAAAAACAAGCAGATCAACTTGAGAAACTGAAAGAACAACTGGCTACAGCTAAAGAGAAGGCTAGTCAGCAAAAGGATGAGCTTGAAACTGCCAAGGAGAAAGTTCAGAAATTATTGGCAGACTACCAAGCTAGTGCCAAGGAACAAGAGGAGCAGAAAGTTTCTTACCAAGCCCAGCAGAGCCAACTCTTTGACCGTCTGGACAGTCTCAAAAACAAGCAGGCTCGAGCCCAGAGTTTGGAAAATATCCTAAGAAATCATAGCAATTTTTATGCGGGTGTTAAGAGTGTTCTTCAAGAAAAAGATCGCTTAGGTGGGATTATTGGTGCAGTCAGTGAGCATCTAACTTTTGATGTACATTATCAAAATGCCCTAGAAATTGCGCTTGGAGCTAGCAGTCAGCATATCATCGTAGAAGATGAAAACGCGGCAACCAAGGCAATTGATTTCCTCAAACGTAACAGAGCTGGTCGTGCGACCTTCCTTCCTTTGACAACGATTAAGGCGCGTACAATATCTAGTCAGAATCAAGATGCTATCGCTGCAAGTCCAGGATTTCTGGGTATGGCTGATGAGTTGGTGTCGTTTGACAAGAGACTAGAAGCTATTTTCAAGAACTTGCTAGCAACGACAGCAATTTTTGATACTGTAGAACATGCACGTGCCGCAGCTCGTCAAGTTCGCTATCAGGTTCGCATAGTGACGCTTGATGGTACCGAATTGCGTACAGGTGGTTCCTATGCGGGTGGTGCCAATCGTCAAAACAACAGTATTTTCATCAAGCCAGAGCTGGAGCAATTACAAAGAGAAATTGCTGAAGAAGAAGCTAGTCTGCGTTCAGAAGAAGCGAGTTTGAAGACCTTGCAAGATGAGATGGCGGAATTGGCAGAAAGATTAGAAGCTATCAAGTCTCAGGGTGAGCAAGCTCGTATTCAGGAGCAAGGTTTGTACCTCGCCTATCAACAAACCAATCAGCAGGTCGAAGAGTTAGAAACGCTCTGGAAGCTTCAAGAAGAGGAATTAAATCGCCTTACTGAGGGAGATTGGCAAGCGGACAAGGAAAAATGCCAAGAGAGTCTCGCTACTATCGCCAGTGAAAAGCAAAATCTGGAAGCTGAGATTGAAGAGATTAAGTCTAATAAAAATGCTATTCAAGAACGCTATCAAAACTTGCAGGAACAGATTTCTCAAGCGCGCTTGCTTAAGTCCGAACTGCAAGGACAGAAGCGGTACGAAGTTACTGATATTGAACGCTTAGGCAAGGAACTGGATAATCTGGATATCGAACAAGAGGAAATTCAGCGCCTTCTCCAAGAAAAGGTTGATAATCTTGAGAAAGTGGATACGGATTTGCTAAGTCAGCAGGAGGAAGAGGCCAAAACTCAGAAAACAAACCTCCAACAAGGTTTGATTCGTAAGCAGTTTGAGTTGGATGATATTGAAGGTCAGCTAGATGATATTGCCAGTCATTTGGATCAGGCTCGCCAGCAGAACGAGGAGTGGATTCGTAAACAAACACGTGCTGAAGCTAAGAAGGAAAAGATCAGCGAACGCTTGCGCCATCTACAAGGTCAGTTGACAGACCAGTACCAGATTAGCTACAATGAGGCTCTAGAAAAGGCTCATGAACTGGAAAATCTCAATCTGGCGGAGCAAGAGGTTAAAGATCTTGAGAAGGCTATTCGCTCACTGGGTCCAGTCAATTTGGATGCTATTAAGCAATATGAAGAAGTCCATAACCGCTTGGAATTTCTAAATAGTCAGAGAGATGATATTCTGTCTGCGAAAAACCTGCTCCTTGAGACCATCACAGAGATGAATGATGAGGTTAAGGAACGCTTTAAATCAACCTTTGAAGCTATTCGTGAGTCCTTTAAAGTGACTTTTAGACAGATGTTTGGTGGAGGTCAGGCAGACTTGATATTAACTGAGGGCGATCTTTTAACAGCTGGTGTGGAGATTTCTGTTCAACCACCAGGTAAGAAAATCCAGTCTCTCAACCTCATGAGTGGTGGTGAAAAAGCCCTATCGGCTCTGGCCTTGTTGTTCTCTATCATTCGAGTCAAGACGATTCCTTTTGTTATCTTGGACGAGGTAGAGGCGGCGCTAGACGAAGCCAATGTCAAACGTTTCGGGGATTACCTCAACCGCTTTGACAAGGATAGTCAGTTTATCGTCGTGACCCACCGTAAAGGGACCATGGCGGCAGCGGATTCTATCTATGGAGTTACCATGCAAGAATCAGGTGTGTCCAAGATTGTTTCGGTTAAGTTAAAAGACTTAGAAGAAACAGTAGACTAGTTACCAACCGATAGCATCTCTTAGGAGGTGCTATTTTTTGAAACTAAAGCCCTAAATTTTCTCTTACGGTCATTTCAGGCGCAAAAAACGACATTTGGGATTTCCTCTTAGCGAAAAGACTTTCTCTATGATATAATAGTTTCATGATTACAACAGTACCTATTAAGAACGAAAAAGATATTGCAGTACCGGGTAAAACAGTCCTTGTACTAGGTTATTTTGATGGCATCCACAAGGGACATCAGAAACTCTTTGAAGTAGCCAGTAAGGCTTCTATGAAGAATTATCTGCCAGTTGTCGTGATGACCTTTACAGAGTCGCCAAAACTTGCCTTACAACCTTACCAACCTGAGCTCATGCTTCACATCGTTAATCACGAGGAACGGGAGCACAAGATGAAGTGGCACGGAGTAGAGGCTCTTTTCTTACTAGACTTCAGTAGCAAATTTGCTAGTTTAACGGGTCAAGAATTCTTTGATACATATGTTAGAGCTTTAAAACCAGCAATTATCGTAGCAGGATTTGATTATACGTTTGGTTCAGATAAGAAAACTGCGGATGACCTGAAGGATTATTTTGATGGAGAGATTATCATTGTTCCTCCGGTTGAGGATGAGAAGGGCAAGATCAGTTCCACACGGATTCGCCAAGCTATTCTTGATGGAGATGTCAAGGAAGTCAATCATCTACTCGGCACACCGCTTCCAACCCGTGGGATGGTCGTTCACGGAAATGCTCGTGGGCGCACTATCGGTTATCCAACAGCCAATCTGGTTCTAAGAGATCGAACTTATATGCCAGCAGATGGTGTTTACGTAGTCGATATAGAAGTACAACGTCAAAGATATCGTGGGATGGCGAGCGTTGGAAAAAATGTTACCTTCGATGGAGAAGAGCCACGTTTTGAAGTCAATATTTTTGACTTTTCAGATGATATTTACGGAGAGACCGTCATGGTCTACTGGCTAGACCGTGTCCGCGATATGGACAAATTTGACTCCATAGAAGAACTCGTAGACCAACTCCAGAAAGACGAAGAGATTGCTCGGAACTGGAAGGATGGAGAGTGAGAGTTTGCTATCAATTCGAAAGAGTAGATAGAATGAAATTCATATAATGGACAAAAAAAGTAGCCTTGTCAGGCTACTTTTTATTAAAACACACGATAGACATAAGGATTTTCTGGTTTGTCTACTTTTGTGAAACTCTCAACCTCCAGTGTTGGGAGTTTTTGTTTGAGCTCTTTATGGTAGTGGAGAGTCAGGGTTCCTCTAGCGGTGATCCAAGCATTGTCAGGATACTGGCGTGAGTTCCCCTTGGTCAGGAGTCCATATACACCAGAATCGGCGATACAGTGGATGATCCCAAAGCGAAAGAGGAACTGGCTATCTGGATGGCTAGGATCGTTATAAACAAAGCCTGTAAACTCGATTTTCTTTCCTTCAAACTCTTGTGGATAGTCATAGAGAACTTCCATGACCTCCATATAGTTATCGTCTGTAATTTGAATGGTTGGCTGGGAGAGGTATTTGTCAGCTGTAGTCCTCATTTCCTTTTCATAAGCAGATTTGGAAAAATAGGTACTGGTATCGGGTTTGAGGTATTGACTGGATGTGCCTTCGCTTGCCTGAATAGCAGTATCGATTCCCTCAGCAAGTGGGAAATGATATCCTTTGGCAGATACGGTTCTCGAGTCCAAACTTACTGTCGGAAAGGCAACTCCAATCAAGAGAGGTAGCGACAGTAAAAAGAAGCTGATTCGTCTAGCTCGACGACTTTCCAAATGGCTGTGAGAGTTGATTTTCTTAATCCAGATGTAGAATTGGACCAGAGCCAACAGAAGAGAAAGGACCATAGAGATATAGACTAGATAGGAATAGTGGAGGTTAATGTAGTGACTGAGCTTGCCAGATAGCTGCAGGTAAAGGGTCAGAGCAAAATAACCTAGTAGAATGATAAATCGGATCATAGCATCACCCCCAACATGTAAGAATAAAGCAAGACAAGCACTGTCACGATGCCCATGAATTGGCAGATGAAGCGTGCTTTTAGATAGTGTTTCATCATGAGGAGATTTTTGATATCAAGCATGGGGCCAATGACCAGAAAAGCAAGGACTGGCGCTAGGCCGAAGCTCGAGAGGAGAGAAGCACCGATAAAGGCGTCCGCCTCGCTACAAAGAGAGAGGAGAAAGGCTAGAAACATGAGCAAGAGAATCGCAAGGACTGGACTTGCGCTGATAGAGGTCAAGATCCGAGTCGGGACATAGACCTGCACGATAGCCGCAAAGAGACAGCCAAAGACCAAGTAACGCCCCATATCGAAAAACTCATCAATAGCTTGTATGAAGACCTGAAATACTTTTCTAGCGGGACCCAAGTGTGAAAAGTCATGTTCATGGCAAGCGATAGGATTCTCTTTTTGAATGGGTTCCTTCCAGAAAAATCCTAGGAAAATCCCCAGAATCAAAGCAATCACAATAGCTCCCAGAGCTCGCAAGAAGGCAAGTTTTATTGAATTGCCAAAGGCAGAATATGTGGCTAAAAGAACGATAGGATTGATAATGGGAGCAGTCACCAGAAAAGGAACGGCCGTGTAGCTGGGCACTTTCTTTTCCAAAAAACGATTGATAATCGGAACGATTCCACATTCGCAAGAAGGAAAGAGAAAGCCAATGAAGGTACCAAAAAAGATCCTCCCCCAACGATTGCGAGGAAGAAACTCATAAACTTTATCAGGTGTGATATAGACCTCAATCAACCCCGAAATGAGACTCCCAATCAGGACAAAAGGAAGGGCTTCAATCATGATGGAGAGAAAAATAGCTCCCGCTTGTAATACACTAGGAGGAAGAGATTGGAAAACAGTCATCTATTTTTTCTTCTCAACTTTTTCTTTTTTATCTTTGTCATCTGGGAAAGTGACCTGTGTTAAGTCAGGAAGTTTTGCGAATTCTTCAAACATCTTGTCCAAATCATCCGTTTTTGTAAATTTAACAGCCATGGGCCTACCTCTTTTCTATATTCTATCTCTATTATACTATTATTTTGTGGAAAAGGGATTATTTTGATAATCAAAGAGGTAAAAAAGGGTAGGACGAAACAAGGGCTGTCCCTTATGGTATAATATCCATACCTCTGATACTTTCTTTGAGTAGTTAGCCAAACTTTTTGTTCAGTAATATACCTATTTGCTGATTAATTTCTATTGTGGTGTTAATTTCATAAACTTCAGTGTGTTTGATGAACTACTCAAAACTTATTACCGCAAAATCAATAACGCCGTTTTTAGCAGTTAGATTGTTAATAAACACTGGTAAGTTGATTGCTGGTAGGCATCCTATAAATTCGGTGCAGATCCATTTTGGTATCAATGCCCAAAAGTTTTGTTGGTTGATTTTATTGCCAAGTTTGACTAATTCTGTTTAACGTTATAGTCGTTCATAATTTCTTTATTAATTAATTTATTAATACTCGAGAAGGATTACTCTGTTTGTTAAGGAAATCAAGCTTTTTTTATGTAAGATTTACAGTCTGGAAATAAATCTCCAAATTCGAATTGAAAGAGTATCTTGAGGAGAAAAATCCGATATATGGGCAGACAATGGTGTTTTAGAGTGTGGATTATTGGGGAAAGTATATTACAGGCTAAAAGGTTGATTGCTATCTTCAAAGATTTTACTTCATCTGAATACTCAAGCAGACAAGTGCATCTTAGGAATTTTATCGTTACTTGAATCATGAAACATCTGAAATTTTTTTCATCAACTTGCTTCCATTCTAACTTAAAATTATTAAAAAGAGATAGCTTGATTCTTTCTCTAGTTTTTTGAAGAAATTGGAAGTTCGTAAGCAACAAGAAGATTGTGAGAACTGACTCAAAATATGCTATAATAGAATCAGAAAAATTTGAAAAACCCGAAGGGTACCCTTCCTTTATTATATTCATAATAAAGGAATCCTATCAGTCCTTCGCTAAATTATAACTGAAAGGTGAACTTTATATGAAACAAGAACTGGAACACCTTCTGGCACAAAATGACACCTTTATGGTGGAAGGTGTGATCAATAAGAATAAATTAGCAGTGCTTGCAAGACAATATAATCCTGAACTTCTTAATATCTTGATGAGTGATGAAAAAATCTCTAATCACTTCTTTTCTAAGCTGGAGACAGGTATTCTCGTCTTTAAGAAGGATGTCTTTTTACAGTTTCTCAACAACAAGGAGTTCTTACCAGATAGCTTTACCGCGTATAAAACTAAAATTGGGTTAGCGACAGGTGAGAAGTACCTGTCTGAAAACAATGATGTTGTATTGAATTTTCCATACAAAGATTGCATACTTGAGGGTGGACAGACTAAGGATGATGCTAAACGTCAAGAGATTTTCTTTAACGAAACGCTTGCACCAACGGAAATTAATCGTTTACTGGATGATAAGGTTTTGACCAACTTTAAACGCTATGACGAAACTGGCGAGCATAACGTGGAAGAGATAAAAGATACTGATAATCTTATCATTAAAGGGAATAATCTTATCGCTTTGCATAGTTTGAAAAAACGCTTTGCTGGAAAAGTTAAGTTGATTTATATTGATGTTCCTTACAATACAGGGAATGATAGTTTCAGATATAATGATAGTTTTAATCATTCATCGTGGTTAACTTTTATGAAAAATAGATTAATAATTTCAAAAAAGCTACTGTCAATAGATGGCTTAATATTTGTACAATGCGATGATAATGAACAAGCATACTTAAAAGTTATGATGGATGAGATTTTTGGTAGTGAAAATTTTATAAATTGTATTGCTGTAAAAATGAGTGAAGCAAGTGGTGTAAAAATGAATCACGCTAAATCTAGAATGCCTAAACTAAAAGAATATATTTTATTGTACAAAAAAGAAGGTTTTAGAGAATTCAATGAAATAGATAAGTATCGAGTAGATACTTGGGATAATGAAAATAATATATTTTTGGAGAATTTTTCTATTACTGATAGGCAAAGATTAATAGATATTGAAACTCAGGATGAAAATAGTGATGAAGAAGTGTTTGAAGCTAACGAAATACTTAGAGATGTTATAAAAGTGTCTTTATCTGATAAGATAAAGGAGATGAACTTTAAAGACGAGGATGATAAAAACAATTGGTTGTTTGAAAACAGTTATAGAATCGTCAAAACTGCAGGCTCTTCTGGTTATGCTAAGATTGTTAAGTCTTTAGAAAGTATACCAGACCAACAATTGGCTTCAGCACTGTCTAAGAAAAAAACAATTTTTTATTATATTACAGAATTTAACCGAGAAACGAAGCAACCACGGCTACAAGTTATTTTTGCAGATTCGAATATTTTCAAAAATCCATGCGATTTTTGGCAAGATATAAAAACAACAGGAGCGATAGCAAACGAAGGAGGAGTTCAATTACCTAATGGCAAAAAGCCTGAAAAACTTCTTCAGCGAATAATAAAAATGTCAACAAAGGAATCAGATGTAGTTCTCGACTATCATTTGGGGAGTGGAACAACAGCTGCAGTTGCTCACAAGATGAACCGTCAGTATATTGGTATTGAGCAGATGGATTATATTGAAGAACTAGTTGTTAATCGTCTCAAAAATGTAATTAATGGTGAGCAAACGGGAATCTCAAAAGATGTCAATTGGACTGGTGGTGGAAGTTTTGTCTATGCTGAATTGAAAAACGATGCTCAAGACTTCAAAAATGCCATTATCCAAGCGATAACGACAGAAGAATTATTAGAACTGTTTGAGCTTGCGAAAAAATCTTCCTTCTTATCTTATCGCATTGACCCTAAAAAACTGAAAGCAAATGAATTCGAAAAGCTTTCCTTAGCAGAACAAAAGCAAATTATGTTTGAGATTATTGATAATAACAATCTTTACGTGAATTACTCGGATATTGACGATATTGATTACGGGATTTCCGCTCAAGATAAAAAGCTCAATCATGCTTTCTACGGAAAGGAACAGTAAGCTATGACTTTCATTTACGAAACTTATGATACGGTCAGTCGGTCAGGCTTCAAAAACTTTCGAGTAGATTTGCCAGATTACATTACTAAAAACCTGAAACACTCTTTGCGTCTTTATCAAGAGGAAGCGATTGGACGCTATTTATACTATAAATCAGATGAAAATCGTGCGATTCCAGAGCAAGTCCTCTACAATATGGCGACTGGTTCTGGGAAGACGCTTTTGATGGCGGCGGTTATCTTGGAAAAGTACCAGCAAGGCGAGCGAAACTTCATCTTCTTTGTCAATAACGACAATATTCTTACCAAAACCAAGGATAATTTCTTGGTGAGCTCTTCTGGTAAGTACCTTTTTGCGGACAAGATTGTCATGGACGGGCAAATCGTGACAGTTCGTGAAGTGATGGATTTTTCAGATAGTCGTGAAGATAGTATCAATATCGTTTTCACCACCATCCAAAAACTCCACCAAGACCTGAATACGCCACGAGAAAATCGTCTGTCTTATGAGCAGTTCAAGGATATTTCTGTTGTCATGTTGGCGGATGAAGCCCATCACTTGAATGCTGGATTGGATACAAACGAGAAAAAAGACAACACTAGCTGGACGTCTACCATTGAAGCTATCCAGAACACCGCTAAAAAATCCAGTATTTTTGAGTTTACGGCAACGATTGACCTAACAAATCCAACCTTAGCTCAAAAGTACGAAAAATCCTTACTTTTCAAATATGATTTGAAGGAATTTCGACTGGATAAATATTCAAAAGATGTTCTCTTTCATCTGGTGGATGGCGAAATCAATAATCGTATGTTGCAGGCTATTATCATCAGCCAATATCGCAAGAAAATAGCGCTAAAAAATGGCATCAATCTGAAACCTTTGGTTATGTTCAAATCGCAGAAGATTGCTGAGAGCCAAGAAAACTTAGATGCTTTTTTAAGCTTGCTCGAAAATCTTACTCCAGCAGATATTCAAGCGCAACGTGAGCTTGTTTCAGAAATGGATGAAAAATCCAGTATCTTAAAAAAAGTGTTTGCTTACTTCGAGACAGTTGGCATTTCTGATGCTGACTTGATTGCAGAGCTTCAGGAAGATTTTCGAAAAGAACGTCTGCTATTAGTGGACGGGAAAAACAAGAACAAAGACAGACTCACTCTCCTCAATACCTTGGAACAACCAACAAATGAAATCCGTGCGATCTTTGCCGTGGATATGCTTAATGAAGGCTGGGACGTTCTCAATCTTTTCGATATCGTCCGTCTTTATGACACCCGTGATGGTAAGACTACAAAAAACGGATTTGTCGCTGGGAAAACCACCAATACCGAGAAGCAGTTGATTGGCCGTGGTGCTCGTTATTATCCTTTTGTGATTGGAGATAATTTTGATGAAAAATACACTCGAAAGTTTGATGAGAATGAAAACAACGAACTTCGAGTGATTGAACAACTTCATTATCATTCTGCGAACAACCCTCGCTATATTTCAGAACTCAAGCAAGTCTTGCGCGAATCTGGGATTTATGATGACCAAAATCTGGAAGAACGTGAGCTCAAACTTAAGGAGTCTTTCAAGAAAACTCGAACCTACACAGATGGCGTCGTTTGGATGAATAAACGCCTCTCTTATGAGCAGCTACTTGAACAACGTCAAGGAAGTCTATTTGATACGAATTTCATCCCCAAATCTTTCGAAGTCAAACTCCCAACCCACGGTGTGCGAGATATTGAGGCATTTGATGAAGGAAATTATGTTTCGGAATCATTAGAGGCGATTACCTTCAAATTCGGCAAAGTTATCAGCAACAATATTGTCAGAACGGCTATCAATCGCAATAAAAAGTTCTCGTTCGATAATCTACAGAGAGCCTTTGTAGGATTGTCAAATGTTGTTGGATTTATCAATATGCTTTCAGATATTGATATGCGAGTGGAGTCTCAGTACAAACTAGTGGAGGATTTAACTCCAGACGATAAACTATACATCACGGAAAAACTTCTCCATCACATTGAAAAAGATTTAATTGCGACCGAAGAGCGATACTTTGGTTCTGAAAAATTTGAACAGTATAAGATCAAAGACTTGTTCGCAGATACTATCCTGCGTAAATACACCATTCAATCTGGTAGCGATAAAGAAATGGGACTATCGCAAAAAGATCCGAATAATAGAATTTATGTCAATTTAGATGCGCTAGATTGGTATGCTTATGATGACAATTATGGAACGAATGAAGAAAAATACTTAATTAAGGCTCTCCAAGATGTCATGGCAGACCTAGAAGAAAAATGGACGGATATTTACTTGCTTCGAAATGAAAAAGCCGTGCGGATTTATAGCTTCGATAAAGGGCGAGCCTTTGAGCCAGACTTTCTGATGTTTGCGAACGACAAGAAGACTGGTAATGCTTCATGGCAGATTTTCATCGAGCCAAAGGGAGCTCAATTAATTGCGACAGATAGCTGGAAAGAAGATTTCTTGCTACAAATCTCTGAGCTAGATGAGGCGAGAACGCTAGTTGATGATGATCGTTATCGTATTGTAGGTTTGCCGTTCTTCAATGAGATGATAAGTAAGGACGAGGTCAAGGAACAACTACGGACACTTTAATACATATCTTGAGTAGGAGATAAGAAAATGTATATTTCTAAAATTAAACTAGTAAACTTTAAGAGTTTTAAAGGAGAGCATGTTATTGAATTCTCGGAAGGTGTAAATTTTTTCGTAGGAAACAATAACTGTGGTAAGACGACAATTTTTAAAGCAATTGAATTCATTCAGAGTGGAAAAAACAAGTTAGATTTTATAACTCAGGGTCATGAGACTGAAAATATATCTGTCGAACTTGAATTCAAAGGTGCAGATCTCAGTGAAATAGTTAATGATGAAAATCTAAATCTTAATAAATACAGTGACTATGTAATCGACAACGAAGATGGTACGTATAGTCTTAGGGTTTTAAGGTCGTCTCAGGAATGTGAAGTAACGCAAGGCAAAAAAACAGTTTCTTTAGATATCTCAAAAGTAAGGATTTATAATCCAAATTCAACCGAGGAAGATGATATAAAGAGGTTTGAAAACCCCACAGGTATTGATAAAACGATTACTGCGTTATTTGATGCTCAGTTTGTATATTCGGATATAAGGAATGAAGATTATCAAGATTTTGGTAAGACCAAAATAATAGGTAAAATAATTAATGACATAACAAAAGATTTTCAAAAAGGCGATACCTGGAGAGAATTTCAAGATGCTCATAACAAAACTTTTGGAGATGAAGGGTTGGGTAGAATTCTTGAAGGAATTGCGACTAAAATTTCCTCCGTGTTGAGAGAGCAGCATGGAGATGGTGAGGTACAATTTAATTTTGGATTGCCTGAAATTGATAATTTCTTTAAGACGGGTAGTCTTCTTCTTTCGGATAATGGTATTTCAACTTCTGTTTCAGAAAAAGGTACTGGAATGCAACGGGCATTAGCTTTAAGCTTAATTCAAGTTTATGCTGGTGTGCTTGATAATGAAGAGGAAACATTATCTAAGCCAATTATGTTTTTTATTGATGAGCCTGAGACATTTTTACATCCTAAAGCTCAAGATAAACTTATCGATTCACTCAATAAAATTTCTGAAAAGTATCAAGTTTTTATTACGACTCATTCTCCTTACCTGTTAAAAAAGTTTGATTGTAGAACTCAGCAAATCAATATTTTTTCCAAGAATGGCGACGGGGTAAATTTTGTATCGGATAAGCGGGAATTAAATTTATTCGGAACCACCTCACCGACAATAGGAGAAATAAACTACATTGCTTTTGGAGTAAACAGCGTGGAATTTCACAATGAACTATATGGATTTATCCAAGCAAAAGCTATTGATGAGGATGAAAAAAATTACTCCGAGAAAGGATTCGAAAAATGGCTTGTAGGTAAAGGTGTAGCTCAAGATAAAGACTATCATCGTTTATTAAAAAACGGGGATACTCAACAAGAGCAAAAAACTCTTCCAACCTTAATTCGCAACATCATACATCATCCAGAAAATCAAAATAACAGCTATACTACAGAAGAGCTGGAAGAATCAACAGAATTACTTTTGAATATTTTACGTGATTTAGTGTAAAATACACAGGATGTCTTGATATAGATGTCCTTTTTTGGTTTATGGAAATATTATCATTTTGGACTGCTGTTTGCTCTGTGGTATAATAGATTCATGGATAAAAAATATGAAAAAATCTCCCAAGATTTGGGAGTAACCTTAAAGCAAATCGATACCATTCTAAGTTTGACGGCTGAGGGGGCGACAATTCCCTTCATCGCGCGTTATCGAAAGGACATGACTGGTAGTCTGGATGAGGTGGCGATTAAGGCCATTATCGACTTGGATAAAAGTCTGACAAATCTCAACGACCGTAAAGAAGCTGTCTTAGCTAAGATTCAAGAACAAGGCAAACTAACCAAGGAATTGGAAGCAGCTATTTTGGCAGCTGAAAAATTAGCAGACGTAGAAGAACTCTATCTTCCTTATAAGGAAAAACGTCGGACCAAGGCAACCATTGCCCGTGAAGCTGGACTCTTTCCTCTTGCTCGCTTGATTTTGCAAAACGTAGATGGCTTAGAGAAAGAAGCTGAGAAGTTTGTCTGTGAAGGATTTGCGACTGGTCAAGAAGCCTTGGCTGGTGCGGTTGATATCTTGGTCGAAGCCTTATCGGAAGATGTGACTTTGCGTTCACTGACCTATCAGGAAGTGTTGAGACACTCTAAAATCACTTCACAAGTCAAGGATGAAAATCTTGATGAAAAGCAAGTTCTCCAGATTTATTATGATTTTTCAGAGACAGTTAGCAACATGCAGGGTTATCGTACCTTGGCCCTCAATCGTGGGGAAAAATTAGGTATTTTGAAGGTTGGCTTTGAACATGCGATAGATCGTATTCTAGCTTTCTTTGCTGCCCGTTTCAAGGTGAAAAATGCTTATATAGATGAAGTTGTTCAACAGTCAGTTAAGAAAAAGGTCTTGCCAGCTATTGAGCGACGCATTCGAACAGAGTTGACTGATAAGGCGGAAGAAGGGGCTATCCAACTCTTTTCTGATAACCTGCGCAATCTCCTATTGGTTGCTCCGCTGAAAGGACGCGTGGTTCTAGGATTTGACCCTGCTTTTCGTACTGGTGCCAAGCTTGCTGTCGTAGATGCAACAGGAAAAATGCTGACGACCCAAGTCATCTATCCTGTCAAACCAGCTTCAGCTCGTCAGATTGAAGAAGCCAAGCGAGACTTGACCGACCTGATTGGCCAGTATGGCGTAGAAATTATTGCCATTGGAAATGGGACGGCCAGTCGTGAAAGTGAAGCCTTTGTAGCGGAAGTTCTGAAAGATTTTCCTGAGGTCAGCTATGTCATCGTCAATGAAAGTGGCGCTTCCGTATACTCTGCCAGTGAACTTGCTCGTCAGGAGTTTCCAGAATTAACCGTTGAAAAACGCTCGGCTATTTCTATCGCCCGTCGTTTGCAAGATCCGCTTGCCGAATTGGTCAAAATTGATCCCAAGTCAATCGGTGTCGGGCAATACCAGCACGATGTCAGTCAGAAGAAACTGTCTGAAAGTCTGGACTTTGTCGTTGATACGGTGGTTAACCAGGTCGGTGTCAATGTCAATACAGCCAGCCCAGCACTTCTCTCCCATGTAGCTGGACTCAATAAAACTATCTCTGAAAATATCGTCAAATACCGTGAAGAAGAAGGAAAAATCACTTCACGCTCTCAAATTAAGAAAGTTCCTCGTCTCGGTGCCAAAGCCTTTGAGCAAGCTGCTGGTTTCCTCCGTATTCCTGAAAGTAGCAATATCCTTGATAATACAGGAGTTCATCCAGAGAACTATGCTGCCGTCAAAGAGCTTTTCAAACGCTTGGATATCAAAGACTTGAATGAAGAGGCACAAAGTAAGCTTAAGTCCCTTTCAGTTAAGGAGATGGCACAGGAACTGAATCTCGGCCCAGAAACCCTTAAAGATATCATTGCCGACCTTCTTAAACCAGGTCGAGATTTCCGGGACTCCTTTGATGCACCTGTGCTTCGCCAAGATGTCTTGGATATCAAGGATTTAAAAGTCGGCCAGAAGCTGGAAGGTGTGGTGCGTAATGTCGTTGATTTCGGTGCATTCGTTGATATTGGGATTCACGAAGACGGCCTCATTCATATTTCCCACATGAGTCGCAAATTTATCAAACATCCTAGTCAAGTGGTGTCTGTTGGAGATTTGGTAACGGTTTGGGTTAAGAAAATCGATACCGAGCGTGAAAAAGTTAATCTGTCGCTCTTAGCTCCAGATGAAACTGACTAAGTACGTTCAGTCTGTTTCCCTCGAAGACTTTGGTATACCTTTTATACACCAAGCCCGGTGGAATTCTCGTCTGCGAACGACAGGTGGGCGATTTTTCCCTAAGGATGGGCATTTGGATTTTAATCCCAAGGTCTATAATGAACTTGGTTTGGAGGTTTTTCGGAAAATCGTGCGCCATGAACTCTGTCACTACCACCTTTATTTTCAGAAAAAGGGTTATCGACATAAGGACCGAGATTTCAAGGAACTTTTGAAAGAAGTGGATGGACTACGCTTTGTCCCCCCTTTGAAAGACCAAAACACCTACCTAGTCTATCAGTGTCAATCCTGTCAGCAAACTTATCAGCGCAAGCGTAGGATTGATACCAAACGCTATCGTTGTGGCGTCTGCCGTGGTAAACTCGTCATCTTAAATCGGCCTAAGGACTGATGTTTGTGAACCTGTTTCATGCTATACTACTTGTAGGAATACCGAAAGAGGAACAAATCATGAATAATAAATTTTATAAAATGAAACGAAATAGTATGGTATCGGGAGTTTTAGCTGGTCTATCAGACAAGTGGAATTTTGATGTGACTCTAGTCCGCTTTCTCTTTGCTATTTTTACCATATCAAATTTTGGGATTGGTGTGATTATCTACATCATCCTCGCCTCTATTCTGCCAACTAAGGAAGAGATTGAAGCAGAAATGTACGGAACAGGACCACGCAAACGTAAGGATGCTGAGGCCATTAATGACAATGATGGACGGTTTTGGTGAGTCGGATTTGGAAATAGTTTATAGATAATTTCCTTGTTTCTTGAAGAAATTAGAAAAAGTAGTGAATCCTAACCCTTGCATCCGCAAGGGTTTTCTTCTTGCCTTTCTTTTATGGTAAAATATTGATAGCGAAATTGCTTGATATTCTTTAATCTTACAAAAATGTAAGATTAAAGTCTCTTTTGTAAGGTTAGGTTATGGCAAGCCACCTTTTTTTGCGATAAACTAGACTCATAAAGAATAAAGGAGCAAAACCATGAAAAGATTCTTACAAAAGAAAACAAGAAAACCAAGTCAAAAAGATATCGAGCGTGTTCAACTGGGATGCGCTATGATGCAAGCACAGTTTCAAATGATGGGATATTAAGAAGGAGATAACAATGACACTTTTAGATGTAAAACACGTTCAAAAAATCTATAAAACACGTTTCCAAGGCAACCAAGTAGAGGCACTCAAAGATATTCACTTTACCGTAGAAAAGGGTGACTACGTTGCCATCATGGGGGAGTCTGGTTCTGGGAAGTCAACTCTGCTCAACATCCTCGCTATGCTGGATAAACCAACTCGTGGGCAGGTTTACCTAAATGGAACAGACACAGCAACCATTAAAAATTCTCAGGCTTCGAGCTTCCGTCGTGAGAAGTTAGGATTTGTCTTCCAAGACTTTAACTTGCTAGATACCTTGTCTGTTAAGGATAATATCTTGCTTCCGTTAGTGTTATCACGAAAACCCATCACAGAGATGATGAAAAAATTGGTAGTGACAGCTGAAAATTTAGGCATCAACCAATTGCAAGAGAAGTATCCTTACGAGATCTCTGGTGGTCAAAAACAGCGGGTAGCAGTAGCACGCGCCATCATCACAGAACCTGAAATTCTCCTTGCCGATGAGCCAACAGGAGCCCTTGACTCCAAGTCATCTGCAGCCCTTCTTGATGTATTTGATGAAATCAATGAGCGTGGCCAAACCATTCTCATGGTAACTCACTCAACGGCAGCAGCCAGCAGGGCCAAGTGCGTTCTCTTTATCAAGGATGGTATTCTTTACAACCAAATCTACCGCGGAGACAAAACAGAGCGTCAGATGTTCCAAGAAATCTCTGATACTTTGACTGTTATGGCAAGCGAGGTGAATTAGTATGTTCCGATTAACCAATAAGTTAGCGGTATCCAACTTAATTAAAAACCGCAAACTCTACTATCCCTTTGCCCTTGCTGTTCTCTTAGCAGTGACCATCACTTATCTCTTTTACTCATTGACACTTAATCCTAATATTGGCAATATTCGAGGAGGGACAACCATTCAAGCCACTCTTGGATTTGGTATGGTGATTGTCACGCTTGCATCTGCTATTATTGTCCTTTATGCCAATAGTTTTGTCATGAAGAACCGTTCCAAAGAACTGGGTATATATGGTATGCTGGGTCTCGAAAAGCGCCATTTGATCAGCATGGTTTTTAAAGAGCTTCTTATTTTTGGAGCCTTAACGCTGACAGTTGGACTTGGCTTAGGAGCCCTCTTTGATAAGCTAATCTTCGCCCTTCTTCTGAAGTTAATGAAAATGAAGGTGGAGCTCGTTTCGACTTTTCAACCAATAGTCTTCATAATGGTCATCCTTGTTTTTGGAGCTATCTTCCTAGGTTTGATTTTTATCAATGCCTTTCGTATCGCACGAATGAATGCCCTTCAGCTCTCTCGTGAAAAAGCCAGTGGTGAGAAAAAAGGACGTTTCCTGGGCTTGCAAACGATTCTTGGATTAATCAGTTTGGGAGCTGGTTACTATCTAGCAGTGACAGTTAAAAATCCTTTAACTGCACTCATGATTTTCTTTGTGGCAGTTTTATTAGTAATTTTTGGAACCTATCTCTTGTTCAATGCAGGAATCACAGTTTTCCTACAAATCTTGAAGAAAAACAAGCGTTACTATTACCAACCTAACAACATGATTTCCGTATCCAATCTCATTTTCCGTATGAAGAAAAATGCGGTTGGTCTGGCAACGATTGCTATTCTCTCAACCATGGTCTTGGTGACTATGTCTGCTGCAACGAGTATCTTTAAAGGCTCTGAAACTTTCAAGAAAGTCATGAATCCACATGATTTTGGAATTACAGGACAGAATGTTGAAAAAGAAGACATAAATAAACTCCTAGACCAGTATGCTAGTGATAAGGGATTGACTGTTACAAAGAAAGAAGTCCTTACATACAGTAGCTTTGGTGTAGCAAACCAAGAAGGTACGAAATTAACCATTTTTGAGAAAGGTCAAAATCGTGTTCAACCGAAAACCGTTTTTATGGTCTTTGACCAAAAAGACTATGAGAATATGACGGGCCAAAAACTTGCACTTTCAGGAAAGGAAGTTGGATTGTTTACTAAGAACAAAGAACTTCAAGGACAGAAAGAACTGACTCTAAATGACCAGACCTATACAATAAAGGAAGAAATCAAAAAAGATTTTATTCTTGAACATGTCCCAAATCAGTACAATATTCTAACTTCGGACTATAACTATCTGGTTGTTCCTGACTTGAAAGCCTTTCTTGACCAGCATCCTAATTCTTCCATTTTTAATCAATACTATGGTGGTATGAATGTAACAGCTAGTGAGGAAGAGCAACTCAAACTTGCAGATGACTATTCAAAATTCCTTGATGATTTTAATAGAGAATCAAGCAAAGAAGGAAGCTTTATTTACGGAAGCAATCTGGCTGATAGTAGTGCGCAGATGAGTGCTTTCTTTGGTGGGACCTTCTTTATCGGTATCTTCCTCTCCATCATCTTTATGGTGGGAACAGTTCTCGTCATCTACTACAAACAAATCTCTGAAGGCTATGAAGACCGTGAACGCTTTATCATTTTGCAAAAGGTCGGTCTCGATCAAAAGCAAATCAAGCAAACCATTAATAAACAGGTCCTAACTGTTTTCTTCCTCCCATTGCTCTTTGCCTTCCTACACCTTGCCTTTGCCTATCATATGCTTAGTCTCATCCTAAAAGTCATTGGGGTCCTAGATGCGACCATGATGTTGACAGTCACTCTGTCCATCTGTGCTATCTTCCTCATCGTCTATGTCTTAATCTTTATGATTACCTCAAGAAGCTATCGCAAGATTGTGCAAATGTAAAAAAGATACCTCGATGCTTGTCGAGGTATTTCTTTTATCTTAAATGCTAAAGAGTTGTCCCAAGAGGAAGGTTACACCCATGGTGAGAAGTCCGATACAGAGGTTACGGATCATAGCAGTTTTCGTAGGAGCCTTTCCTAGTTTAGCACTGGTATAGCCGGTAATAAGAAGGGAAAGGGCAACGATAAGAACAGTAGCAGGGATCCGAAAGTCACTTGGAAAGACGGTGATCGAAAGCATGGGAGGAAGACTTCCTAGTACAAAGGCAATAAAGCTAGAGATAGCAGCATGCCAAGGGTTGGTAAACTCTTCGTACTCAATTCCATATTTTTCTTCGACCAAGGCTTTGAGTGGATTTTTCAAAAAGGCCTTGTTGGTCAAGAGTTGGGCAGACGTTTCACACTCACCATTTTGAAGATAAGCAGCATAGAGGGATTGTTTTGCAGATTCGATATCTTTATCCAAGAGTAATTGCTCTCTAGCGACAGCGGCTTCTTCTGTGTCTTTCTGAGTGGATACAGAGACATATTCGCCACCTGCCATAGAAAAAGCACCAGCGAGGATAGCTGCCAAACCTGATAAAAAGATAATCCAGATATTGCTCGTCGCACTGGCAACACCGATAACGACCCCAGCGATGGAAATAATCCCATCATTGGCACCCAGAACACCTGCGCGTAGGATATTGAGTCGGCCTGCAAAGTTTGCATCAATTTCATGTTTTATTTCTGTCATAGTCATCTCCTTTCTCTCCATTATAGAGAAAAGAGTAGGGGAATACAAACTTTTTAAACTATCTGAAAAAAGTTCTACGATTCTAATTTTTAGGCCCTTTGAAGTTTCTCCGAAAAAGTAGTGCTATCCTACTGTACTGGACCTTTTTAAACTTATCTATGGTATAATAGAAGATAGATTTATCAATTGGAGAATGAAGGATTTTATGATTAAACTTGTAGCAACCGATATGGATGGAACCTTTCTAGATGGAGAGGGTCGGTTTGATATGGAACGCCTCAAAAACTTGCTTGTTTCCTACAAGGAAAAGGGGATTTATTTTGCAGTGGCTTCGGGTCGTGGTATCTTATCCCTTAAAAAGCTATTTTCTGATGTGCGTGATGAAGTGATTTTTATAGCTGAAAATGGGAGTTATGTTGAGTTTCATGGGGAGGATATGTATGAGGCTACTATGTCTCGGGACTTTTACTTGAGCACTTTTGATGCTTTAAAGAAATCGCCTTATTTTGATGAAAGTAAAATGCTCTTGACGGGCAAAAAAGCTTGTTATGTGTTGGATACAGTCGATGAAACTTATCTTAAGTTAAGCAGTCACTACAATGAGAATATTCAAAAAGTAGCGAGTCTGGAAGCAATCACGGATGAGATTTTTAAATTCACTACGAACTTCACAGAAGATACGATAGAAGCTGGTGAGGCCTGGGTCAACGAAAATGTTTCTGGTGTGAAAGCCATGACAACTGGTTTTGAATCCATTGATATTGTCTTGGACTACGTTGATAAGGGTGTGGCTATTGTTGAGCTAGCGAAAAAACTGGGGCTTGGCATGGATCAGGTTATGGCGTTTGGCGACAATCTCAATGATCTTCACATGATGCAGGTCGTCGGGCACCCAATCGCTCCTGAAAATGCGCGACCAGAGATTTTAGAATTAGCAGAAGCAGTGATTGGCCACCACAAGGACCAGTCAGTGATGGCTTATATGGAGGGCTTGTAATGGCAGATATTAAATTGATTGCACTCGATTTGGATGGTACCTTACTGACAACAGATAAAAGGCTGACAGATCGAACTAAGGCAGTCTTAAAAGCTGCGCGTGATCGTGGCATCAAGGTCGTACTGACAACGGGTCGTCCTCTAAAGGCTATGGATTTCTTTCTCCATGAGCTAGGAACTGACGGTCAAGAAGACGAGTACACCATCACCTTTAATGGTGGTCTGGTACAGAAAAATACTGGAGAGATTCTCGATAAAACCGTCTTTTCAATCGACGATGTGGCACGATTGTACGAGGAAACTGAAAAACTCGGACTTCCGTTAGATGCCATTTCAGAAGGAACAGTCTATCAAATCCAGTCGGACCAAGAAAGTCTCTATGCTAAGTTTAATCCAGCTCTGACTTTCGTGCCAGTCGCTTTTGAAGAGCTATCTAGTCAGATAACTTATAATAAATGCGTGACTGCCTTTGCCCAAGAACCCTTGGATGAAGCGATTCAACAGATTTCTCCAGAATTGTTTGACCAATATGAAATCTTCAAATCGCGTGAACTCTTATTGGAATGGTCACCGAAAAACGTCCACAAGGCAACAGGTTTAGCGAAATTAATTGGACATCTAGGCATTGACCAAAGTCAAGTTATGGCTTGTGGGGACGAGGCCAATGACCTTTCCATGATTGAGTGGGCTGGTCTGGGGGTTGCCATGCAAAATGCAGTTCCAGCAGTTAAGGCAGTTGCCAATGTGATTACCCCGATGACCAACGACGAGGAAGCCGTTGCTTGGGCTATCGAAGAATACGTGTTAAAGGAGAACTAGAATATGGGATTATTTGACCGTCTATTCGGAAAAAAAGAAGAGCCAAAAATCGAAGATGTTGTAAAAGAAGCACTGGAAAATCTTGATTTGTCAGAAGAGGTTGAAGAAAACCAAACGGCAGTCGAAGAAACAGCGACGGACAAAGTGGAAGAAACACCTGCTCAAGAAGAACTTCCTCAGGTCTCGACAGAAGAAGTTATTGAACCAGAACTGGTTGAGGAAACATACCAAGAGGAGCCTGAGCTAGAAGCTGATGAATTGGAGCAAATCCAAGAGACAGAAGAAGTTCTAGGAGTAGAGAGCCAAGAATCATCTCTAGAAACTGAAGAAGAACTAACGTCTGAAGTTGTAGAAGAAGAACTTCCTCAGGTTGAAGAAACCGTTCAGGAAAAATATGACCGCAGTCTCAAGAAAACTCGTACGGGATTCGGTGCTCGTTTGAATGCCTTCTTTGCCAACTTCCGTTCTGTCGATGAAGAATTCTTCGAGGAATTGGAAGAACTGCTCATCATGAGTGATGTCGGTGTGCAGGTCGCTTCGAACCTAACAGAAGAACTACGCTATGAAGCCAAACTTGAAAACGCTAAGAAACCTGACGCACTTCGTCGTGTCATTATCGAGAAATTGGTTGAACTCTATGAGAAGGATGGCAACTACGATGAACAAATCCATTTCCAAGATGGTTTGACCGTCATGCTCTTTGTTGGTGTTAATGGTGTTGGGAAAACAACTTCTATTGGGAAATTGGCTCATCGCTACAAACAAGCTGGCAAGAAAGTCATGCTGGTTGCGGCAGATACCTTCCGTGCTGGCGCCGTTGCCCAGCTAGCTGAATGGGGTCGTCGTGTGGATGTTCCTGTTGTGACAGGGCCAGAAAAGGCTGATCCAGCTAGTGTAGTCTTTGATGGAATGGAACGTGCTGTAGCAGAAGGGATTGATATCCTTATGATTGATACAGCAGGTCGTCTGCAAAACAAGGACAACCTTATGGCTGAGTTGGAAAAGATTGGTCGTATTATCAAGCGTGTCGTTCCTGAAGCACCTCATGAAACTTTCCTGGCACTCGATGCTTCAACTGGACAGAACGCCTTGGTACAAGCTAAGGAATTTTCTAAGATAACACCATTGACTGGAATTGTTTTGACAAAAATTGACGGAACTGCCCGAGGTGGTGTTGTTCTAGCCATCCGTGAGGAACTCAATATCCCTGTAAAATTGATTGGTTTTGGTGAAAAAATCGATGATATTGGGGAATTTAACTCAGAAAACTTTATGAAGGGTCTTTTAGAGGGTTTGATTTAATACAAAATAAATATCCTGCAAGATTGACTTGCAGGATATTTTTGCTATTCTAAACGTCCATCTTCACGATAGGCGATATCTGGTTGCCAGGTCCATTTGGCTCCATACTTTTCAAGTAAGTCAAAGCTAGCTTGTGGTCCCATGCTCCCAGATTTATAATCGTAGAGTGGAGCTCCGTTTTCTGCCCAGAGCTCTTCGATACGGTCAATCAATTTCCAAGAAGCACTTACCTCATCCCAGTGGCTAAAATTGGTTGAGTTGTTGTTCAAGACATCGTAGATTAATTTCTCGTATGGATCTGGTGAGGCTCCAGTAGCAGTAGCGTCAGTACGGTAATCCAGAGAGCTTGGTGCCAGGTTGAATTCTTCACCGACTTGCTTCCCATTTAGGCTGAGAGAGAATCCTTCAGTTGGTTGGATATAGATGGTCAAGATATTTGGTGCTAACGGTTCTCCAAAGATAGAGTCCATTTGCTTAAAGACGATATTGACATGAGTCCCTTTTTCAGTCAGACGTTTACCAGTACGGAAGAAGAAGGGAACTCCACGAAAGCGATCACTGTCTACAAAGAAGGCACCAGATGCAAAGGTTTCTGTTGTAGATTCAGGATCGACGTTTGGCTCGCTACGATAGGAAATGTATTTCATGCCATCAATTTTACCAGAGCGATATTGACCACGGATAAACTGTTCTTTCAATTCTTCCTCAGTTGGATGATAGAGGTTTTTAAAGACCTTTATCTTTTCAGCACGAATCTCATCTTTTGTAAAGCTAGCTGGTTTGTCCATGGCTAGAAGAGAGAGGAGTTGAAGTGTATGGTTTTGCACCATATCACGAAGGGCACCAGATTGATCGTAGTAGCCACCGCGTTCTTCAACACCCAAACGTTCCGCAAAGGTAATCTGAACATTATCGATGTGTTCGCGATTCCAAACATTCTCAAAGATCATGTTGGCAAAACGAACAGCAAAGATACTCTGAATCATCTCTTTGCCTAGGTAATGGTCGATACGGTAGATTTGCTCCTCATCAAAGGCCGCAAGGAGATCTTCATTGAGCTTGCTCGCTGTTTCGTAGTCTGTACCAAATGGTTTCTCAACGATCAAGCGCTCAAAACCTTTGCCATCGACAATGTTTTCAGATTTGAGGTGCTTGGCAATGGTTCCAAAGAACTGAGGTGCCATAGACAAGAAGAAGAGCTTATTGTGTTCAGCTTGGTATTTTTCATTCAGCTCAGCTTGTAATTGGCGCAAAGCAATGTAATGTTCCGTATCATTCACATCATGGCTTTGATAGTAGAAGTGGCTAGCAAATTCTTGGGCTTGCTCGGTACTATCTGCCAAGTCAAGGATGGACTCGACAACTACAGATTCAAAATATTCCTTACTCCAAGGTCTACGAGCTGTTCCGATAACAGCAAAATGCTCAGAGAGATTGCCTGATTTATAGAGTCTGAAAAGGGAAGGGTAGAGTTTGCGTTTAGCTAAATCTCCACTCGCACCGAAAATTGTAACAATAACCTTTGATGACATCTAGCTACCTAATTTCTATATTTTTTCCTAGTTGGACTAGGGATGAGATTTCCTCATTATCATAGTTTTTATTTTATCATAATTTTCAAAAAAAACAAAAAATCCAATACGCAATTAAAAAACTGTAAGGAGAACCTTACAGTTTTGTTTTATACATTTAAGACCTTATCCAAGAACTCTTTTAGACGAGGGTGTTGAGGGTTATCAAAGATTTGGTCAGGTGTTCCGTCTTCTAGGAACTCACCATCAGCCGTAAAGATAACACGGTTGGCTACCTGACGAGCAAATCCCATCTCATGGGTTACGATAATCATGGTCATGCCTTGTTCTGCCAATTCCTTCATAACATTCAGTACATCTCCAACCATTTCAGGGTCAAGAGCGGAAGTTGGCTCATCAAAGAGCATGATATCAGGATTCATGGCAAGTCCACGAGCGATAGCTACACGCTGTTTCTGACCACCTGAAAGGCTATCTGGGTTGGCATTAGCTTTATCTGCTAGTCCAACCTTTTCAAGCAACTCCATCCCCAATTTTTTAGCTTCTTCTTTGGTCATCCGTTTGTGCTCAATAGGTGCAAAAGTGATATTTTCTAGGACAGACATGTGAGGGAAGAGGTTGAAATGTTGGAAGACCATTCCGACGTTTTCGCGAACATGGTCGACATTGGTTGATTTTTCAGTCAAATCATAACCATTCACAGTGATGTGGCCACTCGTTACCTCCTCGAGAAGGTTAAGGCTGCGGAGGAAAGTAGATTTACCAGAACCAGAAGGACCGATGATACAGACAACATCTCCTTCATAGAACTTAGTCGTAATGCCTTTTAAGACTTCATTTTTTCCATAATACTTATGCAAATCATTTACATCAATTTTTAGTTTTGCCATTAACGAATCCTCTTTTCTAAGCGTTTCGCTAGTCTAGTCAAAAGCGTGATAATTACAAGATAGAAGATAGCAAGGATTGCATACATCTTGAAACTTTGGTAGTTACGGGCGATGATGATCTTACCAGTTTGGAAAAGTTCCACCAAACCGATAGCAGACACGATGGTTGTATCTTTAAGAGCGATAACAAATTGGTTGACGAAGTTTGGCAACATCAATTTAGTCGCTTGTGGCAAGATAATCTTACGCATGGTTTTTCCATAAGAAATACCAAGACTGCGACTGGCCTCCATTTGCCCAACTGGAACAGCTTGAATCCCACCACGAACAATTTCAGCGATATAAGCAGCTGCATTGAGTGAGAGCGCGATAGTACCAGCTACAAAGTCATTGATTGGACTTTGTTGGCCTGTGATGGACTCGATGAAGTTTGGAATTCCCCAGAAGATAAAGGCTGCAAGAATCATCAATGGAATACCGCGGATAACGTCAACGAAAATCTCAGAGATCAGACGAAGAGATTTGTATGGGCTAACACTAAACATACCAAAGATAATCCCGATGACAATGGCAATTGCAAATGAAATAAGAGCTAGAGCAAGAGTGATTCCAAGTCCACTAAGAAGTTGTTTGTAGTTGTTTTGAAGCAAGCCACAGATAGTTGTTTCGTCAACCGTACTTGTAGAGTCAGTTGAAGTTTCGCTAGCTAGATACTTGTCAAGAATCTTTTGGAATTCTCCGTTAGCTTTGAGGTTGGCAAGTCCATTATTGAACATCTGGATCAATTCAGGGTTTGTTCCTTTTTTAACCGCAAAGGCTGTTTCACCGATTGGAGTTCCGGCGATTGGCGTTTTCAATTTTTGACCTTGGCTGATAGAATATTTTAGAACTGGCTCATCATCCATCACGGCATCAATAGATCCAGTATTCAGACTGTCGTACATAGATGCGCCATCTGCGAAGGTTTTAATCTTATATCCGTATTTGTTTTGGTTTTCAGTAAGGAACGTTTGAGAAGCAGTCCCGTTTTTAACACCGACAGTTTTATCCTTGAGGTCTTCATAAGAAGCAATGGTGCTTGATTCTTTCACACCGAGAATCGTATTTGCTGTGTAGTATGATTCTGAGAAATCGAAGGTTTCCTTACGGGCATCTGTTACAGACATACCAGCAATGATACCATCTGCTTGTCCTGCTTGAACAGCACTAATGGCTGCGTCAAATCCTGGGTTGGTAATTTCAATTTCAAAACCTTGGTCTTTGGCAATGGCCTTGATGAGGTCCATATCAATACCGGTGTATTGATTGCTTGAATTTTGAAAGACGAATGGGGCGAAAGATGAGTCACTGGCAATAATGTACTTGCTTTTCACTGGAGTAGCTTTTTGTCCAGCAGCAGTAGTTGTCGTTGGGCTTGCCGTAGTTGTAGAAGTCGTCCACTTTTGGATGATTTGCTCCAAGCTACCATCCTTCTTCATTTGGGCTAGGGCTTCATTAAACTCGGTAACCAAGTGTTCATACTTGCTCCCTTTCTTGACACCAAAGGCAAAGCTTCCAACAGCCTCACCATCCATATTGATGCTGAGATCTTGTCCTTGGTTAATCGCATACTCAATAACAGGTTTGTCATCCATGATGGCATTTACAGCACCAGCACTTAGACTGTTATTCATCAAATCACCTGTATCAAAGGTTTTAATAGAGAAACCGTATTTATCTTTGATACTTTCGAGGAAACGTTGAGCGGCAGTTCCGTTCTTAACACCAACTGTTTTTCCGCTAAGTTCCTCATATTTGGTGATTTTATTTGCCTTTGTGGTAGCAATGACAACTTTTGTATCATAATAGGTATCAGACATGGTAAAGACATTTTCACGTTCTTTTGTTTTTGTCATACCTGCCATAATGGCATCTGCTTGACCTGACTGCACTGCATTTACAGCTGCATCAAAGCCAGGATAAGACATTTGGATGTTCCATCCTTTGATTTCTGCGACTTTATTGATAATATCAACATCAATCCCTTTATAGGTTTGATCTGAATCTTTAAACTCAAAAGGTGCGTAAGCTGTATCAGACACAATCTTAACAGTATCAGCTTTTGCCATACCTAGTGAGAAAATGGGAAATAAAATGAGCAAACATGCTAGTATTTTTTTCTTCATTTTTAGTCTCCTTTTCCGAATATTTTCCCATTATATCAGAAAATGAATGAAAAGGCAAATTTTATGAATTTTATGTAAGAAAATCTAACATGAAATACTCGCTCTTATCAACCTAGAGTAGAGTCTGAAAAGTAAATTTATGGTAAAATAGAAGGATAGAAAAATGCAGATGAGGCAATCATGATTAATCGAATTACAGATAATAAATTTAAACTAGTATCAAAATACCAACCTTCAGGAGATCAACCCCAAGCTATCGAGCAGTTGGTTGATAACATTGAGGGGGGAGAAAAAGCTCAGATTCTGATGGGGGCGACTGGAACTGGGAAGACCTATACCATGAGTCAGGTTATTTCCAAAGTCAATAAACCAACTCTGGTCATTGCCCACAATAAAACCCTAGCAGGACAGCTCTATGGGGAGTTTAAGGAATTTTTTCCTGAAAATGCTGTTGAGTACTTTGTATCTTACTATGATTATTACCAACCAGAGGCCTATGTACCTTCTAGTGATACCTATATTGAGAAGGACAGTTCAGTCAATGATGAGATTGACAAGCTCCGTCACTCAGCTACCTCAGCTCTTCTGGAGCGTAATGATGTTATTGTAGTGGCCTCAGTCTCTTGCATCTATGGTTTGGGTTCGCCCAAGGAATACGCTGATAGTGTCGTGAGTCTGCGTCCAGGTCTTGAAATTTCCCGTGATAAACTTCTAAATGACTTAGTCGATATTCAGTTTGAGCGAAACGATATTGATTTCCAACGCGGAAGATTTCGTGTGCGCGGGGATGTGGTGGAGATTTTCCCAGCTTCTCGTGATGAGCATGCCTTTCGAGTAGAATTTTTTGGAGACGAAATTGACCGTATTCGTGAGGTTGAGGCTCTGACAGGTCAGGTGTTGGGAGAAGTGGATCATTTGGCGATTTTCCCTGCGACACACTTTGTGACCAATGACGACCATATGGAAGTTGCCATTGCCAAGATTCAGGCCGAGTTGGAAGAACAGTTAACTGTCTTTGAGAAGGAAGGCAAATTGCTTGAAGCCCAACGTTTGAAACAGCGGACAGAGTATGATATCGAAATGTTGCGTGAGATGGGCTATACCAACGGAGTTGAAAACTATTCTCGCCACATGGATGGTCGTAGCGAAGGAGAGCCTCCTTATACGCTTCTCGACTTCTTCCCAGATGATTTCTTGATTATGATTGATGAGAGTCACATGACTATGGGGCAAATCAAGGGCATGTACAATGGAGACCGTTCGCGTAAAGAAATGCTGGTTAATTATGGTTTCCGTTTGCCGTCAGCCTTAGACAATCGTCCTTTACGTCGTGAGGAGTTTGAAAGTCATGTCCATCAGATTGTTTACGTTTCAGCGACACCAGGTGACTATGAGAATGAACAGACCGAGACAGTGATTGAGCAAATCATTCGTCCAACAGGACTCTTGGATCCTGAAGTGGAAGTCCGTCCGACTATGGGACAGATTGATGACCTATTAGGTGAAATCAATGCCCGTGTTGAGAAGAATGAGCGTACCTTTATCACAACCTTGACCAAGAAAATGGCAGAGGACTTGACCGACTACTTCAAGGAAATGGGCATCAAGGTTAAGTACATGCACTCAGATATCAAAACCCTGGAGCGGACGGAAATTATCCGTGACCTGCGCTTGGGTGTCTTTGATGTCTTGGTCGGAATCAACCTGCTCCGTGAAGGGATTGATGTTCCTGAGGTAAGTTTGGTTGCCATTCTCGATGCTGACAAAGAAGGTTTCCTCCGTAACGAGCGTGGACTCATCCAGACCATTGGGCGTGCCGCCCGTAATAGCGAAGGACATGTCATCATGTATGCGGACACGATGACTCAGTCTATGCAACGTGCTATCGATGAAACTGCCCGCCGTCGGAAAATCCAGATGGCCTATAATGAAGAACATGGTATCGTTCCACAAACCATCAAGAAAGAAATTCGTGACTTGATTGCCGTGACCAAGGTAGTTGCTAAGGAAGAGGACAAGGAAATCGATATCAATAGCCTCAACAAACAAGAGCGCAAAGAACTAGTTAAGAAACTCGAAAAACAAATGCAAGAAGCCGTCGAAGTGCTTGACTTTGAATTGGCTGCACAGATTCGAGATATGATGTTGGAAGTGAAGGCGTTAAACTGAAAAAATTATAAAGAAATAGAAATATATAGAAAGACATAATATGACAGCAAAAAAACTAAACACATAGGCATTGAATGTTGTAGAATTTTCGCTATGTTGATGATTTGCAACTTACATGTTTTGGGTATGGGAGGAATTTTGGAGAAAGTTGATAGTCAAAAAGATTTTTACTATATTTTTGCCAATTTTTTAGAAGCTTTCTCATATTCAGCTGTAAATATTTATATTTTAATCAGTGGGTATGTCGGTCTTTATTCACAATTTAGTTATAAAAAAATGTTTAGTTTTTGGATACAGATTATTTTCTATACTATTTCAATTACTTTTGTATTTGCTATTTTTTCAAAATCATCTGTTAACTTAAGTGATTGGTTTTCAGCTTTAACTCCAATAAGTCATGGACAGTATTGGTATATGAGTTGCTATTTTGGTTTAGTCTTAATAGCACCATTTTTGAATCAAGCAGTGCTGACATTGAAGAACGAACAATTGTTTCCAATTGTTAGTGGAGCATTTATATACTTTTCTGTCATACCTACAGTATTTAAACAAGATATTCTGGGCTTGTGGGGTGGATATAGTGTATTATGGATGATTCTTTTGTACACTATAGGAGCAATAATTAGAAAATCAAATTACGAAAGTCGTTTTCAAATACGTTATGTTATTGGATTTATTTTATTTCTAACTAGTTTAACTTTTATATTGTGCTGGCTTGGTTTTGAACAGTGGAGAAGTTATATTTCTCCTACGGTCACACTGCAAGGAATAGCAATATTTTTACTCTTCTTGAATATTAAAGATATTCCCTTAACTTTTAAGAGACTAGTTCTTTTAATATCTCCACTAACTTTGGGGGTTTATCTGTTTCATGTACATCCTCTTATTTTTAGAAGAATTATACCAAACATTTATACTTTAGTTGGAGAACAAGAATTTTTTATGTTTGTTATTATGATTCTAGTTATGACACTGGCCCTGTTCTTTTCTGGCGCTATGATTGAGTATTTTAGAAATAAATTAATGGCGTATATTCTTACTTTAATAAAGAGTGTTAAAAATCTTAAACAGACTTAAAACTTTATTGTCTTATTAAAATAGGAGCAAGAGGCATTAAAATATACACTTCACTGAGAACTTAAGGTTTACTGAACTTATCCTTGATCTAATCGCCGTAACTAAGGCAGTTGCCAAGGAAGAGGACAAGGAAGTCGATATCAATAGCCTCAACAAACAAGAGCGCAAGGAACTCGTTAAAAAACTCGAAAAACAAATGCAAGAAGCCGTCGAAGTGCTTGACTTTGAACTCGCTGCACAGATACGTGATATGATGTTGGAAGTGAAGGCGTTGGATTAGATAGGAGAAAACGAATGAAAATTTTAGTCATCAATGGACATCCTGACAAGGGAAGTTTCTGTCAAGAAATTTTTCGAACGATTGTAGAAAATATTGACTCAAATCATCATGAGCTTGAATCTATTAACCTAAATGAGATAGATTTTGATCCCGTATTACGTTATGGTTATCGAAAACGGATGGAAGAGGACTCTTTCATACTTCGCTCTCAGGAATTAATCCAGTGGGCAGATCATTTCATTTTCGTTTATCCAATTTGGTGGAGTAGTATGCCTAGTTTATTGAAGGGTTGGATTGATCGTGTTTTCACGCCAGGAATTGCGTACTCTGCCAATAATCAAGGAAGTTTTATTTGGAACTACTTAAGAGGTCAGCAGTTTAAAAAGTTACTAAAAGGAAAAACAGCTAGTATTTACGCAACATCCATGGCACCAACATGGTGGTATAAAGTATTTTCAGGTCCTATCAATATCCCAGACAGTTATGGAATATCAGTATTAAAGAATGCTGTTCTGAATCATTGCGGTATCAAAACAAAGAAAGTTTCAATTTTGGGTGAGTTAGGGCGTGAGGTGAATACAAATTCCACAAGACAAAAATATCTGCAAAAAGTTGCTGAGGAAGTTAAGGCGTTGGATTAGGAAAAAGTATGGTTTATTTAAGAAAACTAATTGAAGAAGATTTGGTGTCTTTGTGGGAAATTGCTTATTCACAATCTAATCCAATTTGGAAACAGTATGATGCTCCCTATTATGACGATTATCAGCATTTTCCTAATTTTAAAGAATTTAAACTACAAAAATCAGAATCTACTCTAAACAACTCAAATCGCCTTGGTATTTTTGTTGATGATAAATTAGTTGGGACTGTTTCGCGCTACTGGGTATGTAAACAAACAAGATGGATGGAATTGGGGATTTGTATTTATGATAACAAATTTTGGAACTCTGGCATTGGAAAAGCTGCTATGCTACAATGGATAGATCGGACATTTAAGGATTACTTGGTGTTGGAGCATCTTGGTTTGACAACTTGGTCAGGAAATTTTGGTATGATGAAATTGGCTGAAAAATTAAGAATGAAAAAAGAAGCTCATATTCCAAAAGTTCGTTATTACCAAGGCAAATATTTTGATAGTATTAAATATGGTATTTTGAGAGAAGAATGGGGTAAAATAAATGAACCTAACTATCAAACAAGTGGAAACTCCTGAAGAGATAGAAGGTAAATCCTTCGTTCATTGGCAAACGTGGAGAGAGGCTTATGATGACCTTTTACCTGCGAAATTTCAGGAGACGATGACATTAGAAAGATGTCGATTCTTTAGTCAAAAATATCCAGAAAATACATTGATTGCGATGGATGGCATGAAGGTAGTTGGTTTTATCAGTTATGGAAACTTTCGTGATGAGACTATTCAAGCTGGTGAAATTATTGCCTTATATGTTTTAAAAGACTATTATGGAAAAGGTATTGCTCAGAAGTTAATGAAGGAAGCTCTGACTACTCTTGAACAGTTCTCTGAAATATTTTTATGGGTATTAAAAGAAAATAAGCGAGCCATTGCTTTCTATAAAAAAATGGGTTTTACTTTTGATGGGCAAGAAAAAATACTTGACCTTGGAAAACCTATCACTGAAATTAGAATGGTACGTAAGAAATCATCAAAATCTGAGAGTTAAATGCTGGTAGAATTGCGATTTTGTTTTTAGATTATACAATGAACAAACGATTACGTTTTAGAATATATTTTTAATGGAAAGAAGTTATTATGAAATTGAAAGAGACGAAGTATAAGAAGTCATCATGGTTAGATTCAGTACGTTTTTGGTTACAAGGGCATCGATTTGTCAAATTTATGTTTGATATTATCTTTTATATCATCTTGTTCCTAGTTATAGAATTTACAACATCACAGAACAAAAGCATTCCAGCTGATTTTCGGTACAGAGAGCTCTTATTTCCCTTGCAATTGAATCTTTTTATCTTGGGTAATAGGTTCTATGCTCTCTTTTTGTCAGTGAAAACTGAAAAAGAAAGGACCCTTAAAAGATTTTGTGAACCTTTCATTTATATCAATATCCTTAGCTTCATTTTTCAACTGATTGGCGTGAGAAAAAGAGGAAGAGTTGTTCTGTCACCGTTGTTTTCGCTGGAGTCATCCTATATCTGGTTTCCTATTGTCGTCTATCTTCTAGTCTTGATGTTAACTCTGGCAATCTTCTTTCTCTCTAAAGGTTCAAAAAAAGGAGTAGATGAAAATGAAGATGAGTAGACAAATGAAGTACAAGACAAACGAAAAGTCTTCTTGGACTAAGAGGATTTTTCTTTGGCTGGAAAGTCACAGAAGGATTGGTCAACTTTTGGATACGAGTGTATTATTTGGATCTATGTTTGTATCATTTCTCGCCGTCTCTTACATTAGTTATCCATTACCGAACATGAACTATCTTTCCCCCTTAAGCTTCAATCTTATCCTTCTGATCTTATCAACTTATATCCTTGTCTTTCGTTTTAGTAGTGATAAACTTCAGAAATGGCGTTACTTTTCATGGGGATTTATTGGGTTTAATGGTCTTCTTTTTCCCCTTCATCTCTTGGTAGGTCTGAATTGGCTAGGACGTCGTAAGAAAACGAATTTCCCTCCCATAATTTCTATGGATCCAGCATATGTCTGGGTCCCTATTGTAAGTTATCTTTTCTTCTTTTTCTTGGGGCTGGGCATTCTGCTTTTGATTATACGAATGGAAAAGAGAAGAAGGAGGCGTAAATGGAACGAAAGATTAAGAGAAAAAAGAAGGTCAAACAACAGGACAGAAAAATGAGAAAAATCCATAAAAAGTATTCTTTGGTAGCTCACGTCCAATTGTGGCTGGAAAGACATTCAAAGATTGCTTCTTTTATGGATGGTGGTATAATATTATTATCTATTTTTGGTATCATGTATGTGTTGTTCGGGACGTCACTTATCCCGAAACCATATCAAGAACTATCCTATGTCTTGCCAATTATTATGAATTTTGTCTTTTTGGTGCACACACTCTATCAAGGTATTTTTAGAGATGGTTTTAGCAATAAGGCTTCAGTAAACGGATTTTTAAAAACTTTTCTATTCATAAACGGACCTATTTTTCTTCTCCACTTACTTGTTGGGGTGAAAGGGAGAAATGTTAAAAAAATTCCTTCCCTATTATCTGTCGATTATCGGTACATCTGGCTTCCAATTGCTACCTATCTAATCTTTTTCATCATTCCAGCGATATTGATGGTGATTTTGAAATATAAGGACAAAAAGAGGAAAAATCATGACAAAAGAAAATCTAACTAAGTTATTTTCATTTAAAACTCTCTATTTGGCTTTGCTAGTTTTTGTGATTCTTCATTTGGTGCTGTTAGTTTTTGGTCTATCCTTTACGCCAGTTTTGTGGAATAGTTGGTTTTTCCTTCTTTGTTTGACCTTCTTAATCCATCCATGGAGAATCTTTTATAAAACAAGAGATTTTCAATGGTATCACCTTATTTTTCAATTATTTAGTGGATTAGTGGCACTTTATCTTTGGTTTGCAGCATTCTTTGTTTTATCAGTTATCTCGGATCCAGCCATTCCTATCAATATAGACTATCACATACAAGATAAGGAAATCATCATTGTTAGAGGTTTTGTGGTTCATAGTACTTATGAACATCATGAACTGATTAATCCCTTTATCATGAAGTCAGAAGTAGAATACAACGAAGATACATTTTAATAACTTAGAAAGCGAGCAAATCTATGTCCCGTGCCCAAGCAACCATTTTAACCAACATCTGTCTAATTGAAGACCTCGAAACCCAGCGCGTGGTGATGCAGTATCGTTCACCCGAAAACAATCGCTGGTCTGGCTATGCCTTTCCAGGAGGACATGTTGAGAATGGCGAGGCCTTTGCCGAGTCTGTCATTCGTGAGATTTATGAAGAAACAGGTCTAACCATTCAGAATCCACAACTAGTCGGCATTAAAAACTGGCCCTTAGATACAGGTGGGCGCTACATCGTCGTTTGCTATAAAGCGACAGAGTTTACTGGAAATCTCCAATCTTCAGAAGAAGGAGAAGTATGTTGGGTGCAAAAAGACCAGATTCCAAATTTGGAACTGGCCTATGATATGTTGCCTTTGATGGAAATGATGGAAGCACCTGACAAGTCTGAGTTCTTCTATCGCCACCGTACAGAGGACGGCTGGAAAAAAGAAATTTTCTAGTCTTTTACTAAATAACCTAACTGATCCAAGGCCTCCTCGATATAGTGGAGATCTTGTTGTGTCTCGGCTTCAACAAGGTGGTAATGGATGCCGTCTGTCAATTCAGAAAGGGGTCTAAAGTCTGAATTCTCGACTTGTTCCAGAAAGTGCTGGACATCACGACGACAGGTGAGTTTGACTAGGGTTTCAATTTCTCCATAAACGGGATGATCGATTAAGATATTTTGAACACGTCCGCCATTATCTACAATAGCTAGAAGTTCCTGACCGATTTCTTCCAGTTCATGTTTCACTTTAAAGAGTTTGTGCACGTAGGGGCTGGTATCATTTTCTTTGTAGATATAGCCACGATTGGTGGATAGGATAGGAGCTCCATCTGCTCGGAGAATAGCGATGTCCTGTACAATGACCTGGCGCGTAACATGGAAGTGCTCAGCCAAGGTTTGACCATTGAGAGCTTTTGGCGCCTCTTTTAACAGTTTGAGAAGAGCTTGTTTGCGATCCTTTGTCATAGTTTTTCCTTTTAGCGACGTTTTCGAAGCACTTTATAGACAGCTAGTGCTAATGTATAGTCTACCATACTATGGACGATTGTGCCAAAACCAACTAGGACAAAGAGAACATAAAACATATTTTCAACATTTGTCCCTGAAGTAGCATAGAAGATGATACAAGCTATTACTTCAGCGATAGCATGAACAACACCCAAAACAAAGTTAAAAATCCAAGATGCCTTTGGTTTATCCAAGGTTTCAGGGAATTTCTTTAAGTACAAAGCCCCCAAAGTACCAAAAACAATGTGAGAGAAGGCACGGAGTACAATAACAGGCGGATAGCCTGCCATCAGAAAACCAAGACTAGAAGCAATAATCACAAAAGCAGCCATCAAAGGCGAAAGAAACATGGCGATAAAGATGGGGATATGACTTCCCAAGGTGTAAGAAGCCGGTGGGATAACGATTTTAAAAGGCATAATGATTGGAATCAAAATCGCTATTGCAGTGAGTAGGGCAGTCATGGTCATAAACTGCGTTTTTTTCCGTATATTCATAAGAACCTCCATTTATCTGTATATACACAAGTATAGTACAATAAATCACCAATCAAGTCAAGAAGCATTATTGATTTTTCAGGAAAATTTGGTTAAAATGTGGTAAAGAATAATAGGAACTAAGGAGAAATTGTGATGATACTTTTTGTTTACCTAATCGTGGTAATCGTGATGATGTCAAAACAGAAAAGTGAAGGGAAAGTAGTCTCAGGTTGGACTCGTTTCATAGTTTATAGTTTATTGGTCCTGTCGCTACTCTCTCTATTAGCAAGCAGTCTGGCTGTTTCACTTTTTAGCCTTCCTTTATTAGGTTTTCTTTTGATGGCAGCAATACTCGAAATTGCTTATTTCGTTAGATTGGTGATTGCATTTGGTTTGATTTTTCTATCACTAACCCTATACTTGGATAGCCAGAAAAGCCAGCAACCTACCCCTCTTTCGTATCAGCTCCTGCGCTTTGGCTTTCACATTCTATTGATGTTTCTCATGTTTTAAATGCTAAACTCCACCTTCAGGATGAAAGTGGAGTTGATTTTTTATTTCTTCAAGGTTTCGAGACGGGGAACAATTGTTACTGTTAGAACGGCAGAGATGACAAGCTCAGCAATTGAGTTTGTAGAAATAACGGTTGCCAGGAGTTTTTGAATATTGCCGTCGAAGACATTTCCAAAAAGGAAGAAGATTCCCCCAAGGACAAAGACGGTGTTGGTAAGGGAACCGAGAGCACCAGCAAAGATGAGACCCGTTCTGTTTTTTAATAATTTATAAACCAAGTAAGGTGTCAGACCAATCAAAATGCGAGGGACAATAGCGATAATCGCAGAATAGATGTTTCCGTTCGGTACGAATGGTGAGAAGAGGTAGCTGGTTGGAAGGATGGTAATCGTGTTTACCGTTAAGCTCAATAGTCCCATAAGAAAACCAAGTGTAACTCCAACTCGAGGACCATAGATGATACTAGCAATGATTACTGGAATATGAACGATGGTCGGTTTAATTGGGAATGGGAAAAGATTAAATAGGAGAGAACTCAAAAAGTGGATAACGAGCATAACTGCAAAAAAGATAGCAATCGGTGCAATGTTAGAGCGTTTGTTCATCAAGGGTTTCCTTTATTCTTTCTAAAATAGTATTCAGGTCAGCTAGGGCGCCTTTGCCGTGATCGCCACAGGCTAGTAGAGATTTTTTTGGAGAGATAATTTGATAACCATAGGTCTCTAATGTTTTTAGATTAGCCTGAGTTGCCGGATGGTCATACATTTTTGTATTCATGGCTGGTGCGACTAACTTTTTGACATGTTCTGGCAAGGCAAGTGCTGTGCTTGTCACCATGTTGTCCGCAAATCCATGAGCTAATTTTGCGATGGTATTAGCAGTAGCTGGGGCTACAATAAAAAGGTCGGTCCTTTTGCCTAGTTCGATATGATTGACTTGATCAGGAGCAGGTTCCTTCATGACATCAAGGTGGACAGGATTTTGAGAGAGGACCTGTAGTGTCAACGGTTGGATAAACTCTCTCGCTGCCTCAGTCATTAAGACAGTGACCTGATGGCCTTGTTTTTTCAAGGAACTGACTAGATCAGCTGATTTATAGGAGGCAATGGAACCTGTCACTGCGATGAGAATATTTGCCATGGCTTTCCTTTCTAAGAATCGTATGCTTGAATTTTTTCAAGAAGGAGGTTTGCTATTTCCTCTTTGGTTTGAACGGTTTGGAGTTGCTCTTTCTCAACAAAGATTGCATGATGCTGATTTGCTGAAATTTGAGTCAGGTCATTTGCAATGATCAAGTCTGCTTGGTTCTTGATAAGACTCTTTCGTGCGATCTCAATGAGATAATCCTCAGAGACATCAACCAGCAGTTTAAAGCCAATCAGATGAATGGCAGGATTCCATTCCTTGACTAGAGAGATGATTTTTGGAGTCTTTTTAAGGAACAAAACCTGAACTTCATCAGTTGAAGAAATCTTAGTCTGATGATTTTGCTTGCTTAAAAATTCTTCTAAATTAGAGCTAGCCTGTATCTCCTCAAGCCCCGTCATATAAATAGGTGTGTAGTCAGACACAGCCATTGAGTGGATTAAGACCTGATATTCCTTAACAAGTTCTTGCATCCCAACTAGAAGGTCGTTGGTATTATCAATTTCTCGAATGCTTAGGTTGGGATGAGCTTCTGGCTTCAGAGCTCGTTTTGTCGTTATTAAACAAACTTCATGCCCCGCAGCAAGCAAGGTTTCTGTGATGATTTTCCCCAAGCGACCTGTAGAATGGTTAGTAATAGAGCGGACACTATCGATAGCTTCACTGGTACCGCCCGATGTGACTAAAATTTTCATAGCACTATTGTACACAAAAATAAACAGTAAGTAAAATGAAAGCGATAAATTTTTGGTAAAAGCGAAGATTAACTATAGTTTCAAACTATAAAGCCATATAAAATTTTTAAAAGAGCCCTAAAAATCTTTAAATTCAGGATATTTACGAACGTTTAGAGAGTTTATGGATGTTAAAAATCTTGTTTTGTGTTATAATGAATTATCAAATTAGAGGTTAGAGGAGTTTTGAATGAAAACAGATATTGAAATCGCACAGAGTATTGAGTTGAAACCAATCGTTGATGTTGTTGAGAAATTGGGTATTTCTTACGACGATTTGGAATTGTACGGGAAGTACAAGGCTAAGCTCAGCTTTGATAAAATTCGTGCAGTTGAGAGCAATCCAGTTGGGAAATTGATCTTGGTTACTGCCATCAATCCAACACCAGCAGGTGAAGGGAAATCAACTATTACCATTGGTCTTGCGGATGCCCTGAACAAGATTGGTAAGAAAACCATGATTGCCATCCGCGAACCATCTCTTGGTCCAGTCATGGGGATTAAGGGGGGTGCAGCCGGTGGTGGTTATGCCCAAGTGTTGCCAATGGAGGACATCAACCTTCACTTTACCGGGGATATGCATGCCATTACAACTGCTAACAATGCTCTTTCTGCCTTGATTGACAACCACTTACACCAAGGAAATGAGCTGGGAATCGACCAACGTCGAATCCTTTGGAAACGTGTTGTGGACTTGAATGACCGTGCCCTTCGTCATGTGACCGTTGGACTTGGTGGTCCTCTAAATGGTATTCCACGTGAGGATGGTTTTGATATTACAGTTGCTTCTGAAATCATGGCAATTCTTTGCTTGGCGACTGATATTGAAGATTTGAAAAAGCGCTTGGCTAGCATCGTTATCGGCTATCGTTACGATCGTACGCCAGTTACTGTTGGTGATTTGCAGGTTGAGGGGGCTTTAGCATTGATTTTGAAAGATGCTATCAAACCGAACTTGGTTCAGACAATTTATGGTACACCTGCCTTTGTACACGGTGGTCCATTTGCCAATATCGCTCATGGATGTAACTCTGTTTTGGCAACAAGCACAGCCCTTCGCTTGGCTGATTATACTGTTACTGAAGCTGGTTTTGGTGCGGACCTTGGTGCTGAGAAATTCCTTGACATTAAGACACCAAACTTGCCAACATCTCCAGATGCAGTTGTCATCGTCGCAACCCTTCGTGCCCTTAAGATGAATGGTGGTGTAGCTAAGGACGCTTTGACAGAGGAAAATGTAGAAGCAGTTCGTTCAGGTTTTGCTAACTTGAAGCGCCACGTTGAAAATATTCGTAAGTTTGGTATTCCAGCAGTTGTAGCTATTAATGAATTTGTCTCTGATACAGAAGCTGAAATCGCAGCCTTGAAAGAACTTTGTGCTTCTATTGATGTGCCAGTTGAACTAGCAAGTGTCTGGGCTGATGGGGCAGAAGGTGGCGTAGCACTTGCCGAAACGCTTGTCAAGACTATCTCTGAAAATCCAGCCAACTACACTCGTCTTTATGACAATGACCTTTCTGTCCAAGAAAAGATTGAAAAGATTGTTACTGAAATCTATCGTGGTAGCAAAGTGAACTTTGAGAAGAAAGCCCAAACGCAAATCGCTCAAATCGTTCAAAACGGATGGGACAAATTGCCAATCTGTATGGCGAAAACTCAGTACAGTTTCTCTGACAACCCAAATGCACTTGGAGCTCCAGAAAACTTTGAAATTACCATTCGTGAATTGGTACCAAAATTAGGTGCAGGCTTCATCGTTGCCCTAACTGGTGATGTCATGACCATGCCAGGCCTTCCAAAACGACCAGCTGCTCTCAACATGGATGTTGAAAGTGATGGAACAGTCCTAGGCTTGTTCTAGTAAATTGCAATTGATTTAAATGAGTTTGGAAATAATATCCAAGCTCATTTTCGATTTTAGAAAGAGAAATATATGCCAACGATTCGAACAGTAAGGGAGTCTGATATTCCAGAACTGCTTGCAATTTATGCTCCCTATGTCCTTAATACAGCCATTACATTTGAATACGAGGTGCCAAGTGTTGAAGAATTTCAAAGAAGAATCCAAAAGACCTTGCTTAAATATCCTTATCTAGTGCTAGAGGAAGAAGGCAAAATTTTGGGATATGCCTATGCTTCCACCTATTATGATAGGAGGGCTTATGATTGGTCAGTTGAAGTGTCAATTTACTTGCATCAAGAAGCCGAAGGTCGAGGGTTAGGGAGTCTACTCTATGACTGTCTGGAGGAAGAACTAGAGTCTAGGAATTACTTACGCTTCTTAGCTTGTATCGCTTTGCCAAATGATAGGAGCATTTTACTTCACCGAAAGAGGGGCTATGAACAAGTAGCTCATTTCCCTGAGATTGGCTATAAGTTTGGAAAATGGCATGATATCGTTTGGATGCAAAAGTCATTGACTCCTCCTGATGATATGAGAGAGTAGAATTCCACACGCAACCAGTCTAGCTAAAGATATTTTCCCTGTTTTCTGATATAATAGAAACATTGACGTCAAGAGTAAGGAAGAGAAAATGAACGCATTATTGAATGGAATGAATGACCGTCAGGCTGAGGCGGTGCAAACGACAGAAGGGCCATTATTGATCATGGCTGGGGCTGGTTCTGGGAAGACTCGTGTTTTAACTCACAGAATCGCCTACTTGATTGATGAAAAGATGGTCAATCCTTGGAATATTTTGGCCATTACCTTTACCAATAAGGCTGCGCGTGAGATGAAGGAGCGTGCCTATGGGCTCAATCCAGCAACCCAGGACTGTCTGATTGCGACCTTTCACTCCATGTGTGTTCGTATCCTACGTCGCGATGCGGATCATATTGGCTATAACCGAAATTTCACTATTGTGGATCCAGGTGAACAGCGAACCCTCATGAAACGCATTCTCAAGCAGTTGAACTTGGATCCGAAAAAATGGAATGAACGGACCATTTTGGGAACCATTTCTAATGCCAAAAACGATTTGATTGATGATGTGGCTTATGCTGCTCAGGCTGGCGATATGTACACGCAAATCGTGGCTCTGTGTTATACAGCCTATCAAAAAGAGCTTCGTCAGTCTGAGTCCGTTGACTTTGATGATTTGATTATGCTGACCTTGCGTCTATTTGATCAGAATCCTGATGTTTTGACCTACTACCAGCAGAAGTTCCAGTACATCCATGTTGATGAGTACCAAGATACCAACCATGCCCAGTACCAATTGGTCAAACTCTTGGCTTCACGCTTTAAAAATATCTGCGTAGTCGGTGATGCTGACCAGTCTATTTACGGTTGGCGTGGGGCTGATATGCAGAATATCTTGGATTTTGAGAAAGATTACCCTAACGCCAAGGTCGTTTTGTTAGAGGAAAATTATCGTTCAACAAAAACCATTCTCCAAGCAGCCAACGATGTCATCAAAAACAATCAAAATCGCCGCCCCAAGAATCTCTGGACCCAGAATGCGGATGGAGAGCAGATTATTTACTATCGCGCAAATGACGAACAGGATGAGGCTGTTTTTGTAGTTAAAACTATAGATGAACTTGGTCGAACTCAAAACTTCCTCCACAAGGATTTTGCAGTTCTTTATCGGACTAATGCGCAATCCCGTACTATTGAGGAAGCCCTGCTTAAGTCCAATATTCCTTATACTATGGTCGGCGGGACCAAGTTCTACAGCCGTAAGGAAATCCGTGACATTATCGCTTATCTTAACCTCATTGCCAATTTGAGTGATAATATCAGTTTTGAGCGTATTATCAACGAACCAAAACGCGGAATTGGCCCAGGAACGGTTGAGAAAATCCGTGATTTTGCCAATATGCAAGAGATGTCGATGCTAGACGCTTCAGCCAATATCATGTTATCAGGAATCAAAGGAAAGGCAGCCCAGTCTATCTGGGATTTTGCCAATATGATTCTGGATTTGCGGGAGCAACTGGACCAATTAACCATTACAGAATTAGTTGAAGCAGTATTGGAAAAAACTGGTTATATCGATATTCTTACTGCCCAAGCGACCTTGGAGAGCAAGGCTCGAGTTGAAAATATCGAGGAATTCCTGTCCGTTACCAAGAACTTTGATGACAACCCTGATAGCCAGGAAGAAGAAACTGGTTTGGACAAACTCAGTCGATTCTTGAATGATTTGGCTTTGATTGCAGACACAGATTCAGGCAGTCAGGAGACATCGGAAGTAACCTTGATGACCTTACACGCTGCTAAGGGACTGGAGTTCCCAGTTGTCTTTATCATCGGGATGGAGGAAAATGTCTTTCCACTTAGCCGTGCAGCTGAAGATCCAGATGAACTAGAAGAAGAACGTCGTTTGGCTTATGTAGGAATTACACGCGCAGAAAAGATCCTCTATCTGACCAATGCCAACTCACGCTTGCTTTTCGGTCGTACAAACTATAATCGCCCAACTCGTTTTATCAATGAAATCAGTTCGGACTTGCTTGAGTATCAAGGTTTGGCCCGTCCAGCTAACACTAGTTTCAAAGCTTCGTATAGCAGTGGTGGAGTGGCCTTTGGTCAAGGTATTAGCTTAGCCCAGGCCCTTCAAGAACGGAAACGCAATGCTGCACCAAGCTCTATCCAGTCAAGTGGTCTCCCATTTGGACAGTTTGCGGCCGGAAATAAAAAAGATTCTAGCGATACAAGCTGGTCTATCGGAGATATTGCTCTTCACAAGAAATGGGGGGAGGGAACGGTCCTTGAAGTCTCAGGTAGCGGTGATACTCAGGAGTTGAAAATCAATTTCCCAGAAGTGGGTCTGAAAAAACTCCTAGCCAGCGTTGCCCCAATTGAGAAAAAAATCTAATTTTTCATCCTCCTCACGAATAATAAAGTGAGGAGGATTTTTATGTACAGTATTTCATTCCAAGAAGATTCACTCTTACCTAGAGAAAGACTAGTTAAAGAAGGAGTAGAGGCTCTGAGCAATCAAGAATTACTAGCTATTCTGCTCAGAACTGGAACGCGTCAGGCAAATGTATTTGAAATCGCTCAGAAAGTCTTGGATAGTTTGACAAGTCTAACTGATTTAAAGAAAATGACCCTGCAGGAATTGCAGAGTCTGTCTGGTATTGGACGGATTAAGGCCATTGAATTACAAGCGGTGATTGAACTAGGGCATCGTATTCACAAACACGAAACTCTTGAGATGGAAAGTATTCTCAGTAGTCAAAAGCTAGCCAAGAAAATGCAACAGGAACTTGGCGACAAAAAACAAGAGCACCTAGTGGCGCTCTATCTCAATACTCAAAATCAAATCATTCATCAGCAAACTATTTTTATCGGATCTGCGACACGCAGCATTGCTGAACCGAGGGAAATCCTTCACTATGCTTTGAAGCATATGGCTACCTCAGTGATTCTCGTTCACAATCATCCATCCGGTGCTGTATCTCCTAGTCGAAATGATGATCATGTCACTAAGCTAGTCAAGGAAGCCTGCGAACTGATGGGAATTGTGTTTCTGGATCATCTGATTGTCTCTCACTCTGATTACTTTAGTTACCGTGAAAAGACGGATTTGATTTAGAGTTCGTTAACAACATAGTCAAATAGAGTTTTATCTTTGGGGCGGTTTTCAAAGAGAAATTCAGGATGCCATTGAACACCAAGATAAGGAAAGCCGTCCGTAGTGGTCACAGCCTCAATGATTCCATCTTTAGGATCATGTGCTACAACCTTAAGATTTGAAGCTAAATCTTTAATACTCTGGTGGTGGAAGGAGTTGATATGAGAGATTTCTCCATAGATTTCTCGGAGAATCGTATCAGGTTCCGTTACGAGGCGTTGGGTCGTGTATTCGGCTGAACAGTCCTGCCAATGATCTTCAATATCTTGGTGAAGCGTGCCCCCCATGGCAACATTGAAAAGTTGAGTACCTCGACAAACAGAGAAAATTGGTTTCTTTTGCTTAATTGCTTCTTTGATAAGTGCTAGTTCAAAAATATCTCTTTGAAGGTGGTAGTCATCACTATCAATAGCCTTTGGTTCACCATAGTATTTTGGATCAACATTTTGCCCACCCGTTAGGATGAGCTTATCAATGATACTGATGTAATAGGCAGCCATTTCTTGATCACCAATCGGTAGGATGATTGGAATTCCGCCAGCGTCCTTGACTCCTTCAATAAAGCCCTTTGCTGCATAGCTCATCATGATGTCATCATCTGGATGAGCTTTTTCATTTCCTGTAATCCCAATAACTGGTTTTTTCATAAATGCTTTCGCTTTCTAATCCTCTTTACGCATAAAATAGAGGAGGGTTTGGAGTTCACTTGTCAAATCGACATACTGAACGACCACATCTTTTGGGAGGTGAAGGTGAACAGGGGAAAAACTGAGAATACCTTTTATACCTGCATCAACCAAAAGATTGGCAACTTCTTGTGATTTAACACTTGGAACTGTTAGGATAGCAGTTTTGACATCTGCTTCTTTGATTTTTTCTTTAATCTGTGAGATACCATAGATTGGAATTCCATCAGGTGTCTGGCTTCCAACTTCTGGATGGTCATCTAGGTCAAAGGCCATGATAATTTTCATCTTGTTACGCTCGTGGAAGCGGTAGTGGAGAAGGGCATGGCCCATATTTCCAATCCCAACCAGCATAACATTTGTAATTGAGTTATCATTTAGGAGATCAGCAAAAAAATTCATCAATTTTTTGACATCGTAACCAAAACCACGACGACCTAGCTCGCCAAAATAGGAAAAATCACGTCGAACGGTCGCAGAATCGATACCGATAGCCTCTGCAATTTGCTTGGAGTTAGCACGTTCGATTTTTTCTGCATGAAATCTCTTGAAAATTCGATAGTAAAGAGAGAGTCTTTTTGCTGTTGCTTTTGGAATAGCAGACTGTTTATCTTTCACAAAATCACAACCTTTCTATTCTTCTATTTTATAGAAACATTGTGAAAAAATCAACAAAAACAAGAAAAAACTAAGAAATTTCTTAGTTTTTATCTGAAAAATGAGCTTGTGATAGAAAACGGTAGAGATCGCCAACCAATCCTTGATAAATCACCTTATCATTCAGCGTTAAGGGGCTGATTAGGAGAGTATCAGGTAGGGTCACACAGCCAGATAGAGATAACATGAGCTCTTCGTAATCCTTATATTCAAGTGTACGTTCTACGTGATAGTTGTCTTGATAGGTAAGTCGATACATAGTCAATTATCTTTCTTCTTTAGTGAAAATACCGCGTTCTACTAAACTGTCCATGAGGAAGTAGAATTTTTCCTGATGAATGTGGTGGTCTTCTGATTTAAAGATATTGACCAAACGAAGACCAGACTTGTCAGTGATGTTGAGTTTAGCACCTGTAAGGTCTTTATTGATGATGATTTTTAGCTTGAAACCTTCACCACTGTTGGGTACTTTTTCAAGTAGACGAGTTAGTTCGAAGTTTCCTACCTTTGTTTCAAAGAAAGTATTATCTTTCAGTGTGAACTTTTTGACAGATGGGCTAAGTGTGTAGTTGTAGCGGCAGTTTTGTAGTTTAATGGTTTTTTCGAATGCCATTAGATTAATCTCCAATAATATTTTTTAAGGTTTGTGCGAGTTGTTTCAGTTCTTCTTCGGTATTAAGAGGAGAGAGACTGATACGGACAGATTCTGATAAACGATGCGAATCAGACCCATAAAATGCTTCAAGCACATGACTGGTTTGCACAATACCAGCAGTACAAGCTGAACCGGTAGAAATTGAAATTCCTTCAAGGTCTAACCGTAGCAAGAGCAAATCATTTTTTTGACCAGGAAAGCCAATGTTGACAACATAAGGAAGTTGGTGGTTACTTTCATTGAGATAGTAGTCGAGACCTGCAATTTCTTCTAAAAAAGTAGCTTTGAGTGCGCTTAGTTTTTGGTAATGCTCAACTTGGTCATTTAAATCCTCTTTGAGAGCAGCGACCATGCCTACAATGGCAGCGAGATTTTCTGTTCCAGCCCGTTTCTTTTGTTCTTGGTCCCCACCGTGAAGGTAGGAATCAAAGTCCGCGGAAGAAGCATAAAGAAAACCGACTCCTTTTGGTCCATGGAATTTGTGGGCAGAAGCACTGAGGAAATCAATTCCTAATTCCTTGGGATGGATAGGGATTTTCCCGATAGCTTGAACAGCATCTACATGATAAGCAGCAGGATGATCTTTTAAAATACGTCCAATCTCAGCGATAGGTAAGAGGCTACCTGTTTCATTATTAGCATACATGGTGGAAACGAGAATGGTATCGTCACGTAAGGCTTCTTGAATTTGCTGGGCAGTTATTTCTTGATTTACTGGTTGGATGATAGTTGCTTCAAAACCAAAATGTTGCACCAGATAATCGATAGTCTCAAGTACAGAATGGTGTTCAATAGCTGTCGTGATGATATGTTTTCCATTTTCTTGATGACGGAGACAATAGCCGATAATGGCTGTATTGTTACTTTCTGTACCGCCAGACGTGAAAAAGATATGTTGAGGTTTGGTTCCTAGTAAGTGGGCTAAGTCCTGACGAGCTTCTCGCAAGAGTTTGCCAGCCTGCCGACCATGACTATGAATACTAGAAGGATTACCATGAGTTTCTTGCATGACCTTGGTCATGCAAGAAATAGCTACTGCTGACATAGGAGTCGTAGCAGCATTGTCCAAATAAATCAAAGAATCACCTTATTTCTTTTTGTTGTAAGCAAAGAGTGGGCTGACTGGTTTTCTTTCATGGATGCGGACGATAGCATCTCCGATTAATTCGCTAGCAGTAATGTAACATACATTTTCTGGAGTTCTTTCTTTGGTTGCTACTGAGTCTGTCACAAGGATTTCTTTGATGTTTGTAGCGTCAAGAAGGTCTGCTGCCCCTTCAACAAATAAACCGTGACTAGATACTGCATAAATCTCAGTTGCGCCTTCACGTTCAACGATTTTGGCTGCTTCAGAGAAGGTACGACCAGTATTTAGGATATCGTCAATCAAGATAGCCTTCTTACCTTCAACATCCCCAATGATATAGCCTTCGTTACGATCAGAATCGTCTTGGGCGTAGTCAATGATAGCGATAGGAGCATCAAGGTATTCAGCCAAACTACGAGCACGTTTAACACCAGAGTTCTTTGGACTAACAACAACAACATCAGAACCGAGAAGTCCTTTATCACAGTAGTGCTTAGCAAATAGAGGAACAGTATAAAGATTGTCTACTGGAATATCAAAGAAACCTTGGACCTGAACAGCATGGAGGTCAAGCGTTAGAACACGGCTTACACCAGCTTTGACAAGCATATTGGCAACCAGTTTTGCAGTGAGGGGTTCGCGAGAAGAAGCGATACGATCCTGACGCGCATAACCAAAGTAAGGGAGGACAACGTTGATACTATGAGCACTTGCACGTACACAAGCGTCAACCATGATCAACAACTCCATCAAGTGGTTGCTAACGGGATAGCTGGTTGACTGGATGATATAAACATCGTAACCACGGACACTTTCTTCAATGTTGACCTGGATTTCGCCGTCAGAAAATTGTCGAGAGGATAATTTCCCGAGAGGTACACCAACTGTATCCGCAATCTTTTGAGCGATTTCATGGTTAGAGTTTAGGGTGAAAAGTTTCATGTTGTTTCTATCTGACATTATAGACCGTCCTCTGTAAACTTTGTGAATCTTCTCTGAGAAAGTTTTGTTTTTCAAAGCCAGATTCTTTTATTTTTATCTTTTCTATTTTACCAAAAAAAGGAGATTATTTCAGCTTTTTTTCATGCTTTTAATAAAACGAATTAATTTTGATGGAGCTTTCTGATAAGTAATCTGATTTTCATCTAAAAATCTCTGAAAATCTTCTTTCCCTTTTTCATGGTCGGTGACTTCAAGCTCGAGTTCATAGTCCGTCTGGTCAAAGTATCGACTTTCATCTAAGGCCATTAAGCCAATTTCAGTTTTCATTTCATAACGTAGAGTGGAAAGACAGCCTAGAACAAACCAGTCATGGCTTTCGATGCCAATCTTAGAGAGCTTCTCTAGAACGAGACCCTGAGGTAGTTTTTGTTTTTCTAGGTACGATTCAGCTTCTGGAAGAGTTAGTTTCTGGTTGTATTCCATATTTCCTACAGTTTGAGGTACTTTCAAGGTTAACTCCGCCCAATCTGAAAAGGTGCGAATGCGCATGGCAACCTTCTTTTCGCGCAATTGGAAATCTGGCGTATCAATGTAGTAGTTTTTCTGAAGGACGGGTTGGATATGGGAAAACTGTTTTTTTAGATGCTCATAGTCCTCTTTTTTCAGAAGTGTTTTCAATTCTATTTCTAAATGTTTCATTTTTTCAACCTTTTCTATATCTTTGAAAGCGATTTATGGTATAATGGACAATGTATTTATTGTATACGAATGTACTGAAAAAATCAAAGATTTTCGACAGAGCAATCAAACATTACAAGGGAGAAAGTATGACCATAGAATGGGAAGAATTTTTAGATCCTTACATTCAGGCTGTTGGTGAGTTGAAGATTAAACTTCGAGGAATTCGCAAACAGTATCGTAAGCAAAATAAGCATTCTCCGATTGAGTTTGTAACGGGTCGTGTCAAACCAATTGAAAGTATCAAAGAAAAAATGGCTCGTCGAGGAATTACTTATGCAAGTCTAGAACATGATCTGCAAGACATTGCGGGTTTACGTGTCATGGTTCAGTTTGTTGATGACGTTAAAGAAGTAGTTGAGATTCTACGTAAACGCCAAGATATGAGAATCGTTCAGGAACGAGACTATATCACTCATCGTAAGGCTTCGGGCTATCGTTCTTATCACGTGGTTGTTGAGTACACGGTTGATACGATCAACGGGGCTAAGACGATTTTGGCCGAAATTCAAATACGGACGTTAGCCATGAATTTCTGGGCTACGATTGAACACTCGCTCAATTATAAATATCAGGGCGATTTTCCAGAAGAAATCAGGAAAAGACTGGAAATCACGGCCAAAATAGCCTATCAACTGGATGAAGAAATGGGTAAAATTCGTGATGATATCCAGGAAGCGCAGGCTCTCTTTGATCCATTGAGCAGAAAATTAAACGATGGTGTAGGAAATAGTGACGATACAGATGAAGAATACAGGTAAACGAGTTGACCTCATAGCAAATAGAAAGCCACAAAGTCAGAAGGTCTTGCATGAACTGAGGGAAAAACTAAAAAAACAACATTTTATACTGAACGATACCAATCCTGATATCGTCATTTCGATTGGTGGCGACGGGATGCTTTTGTCTGCCTTTCACAAGTATGAGAATCAGTTAGACAAGGTTCGATTTGTAGGTGTTCATACAGGGCATTTGGGATTTTACACAGATTATCGTGATTTTGAGCTGGATCAATTGGTGACCAATCTCCTACTCGATACTGGTGCCAAAGTTTCTTATCCAGTCTTGAATGTTAAGGTAACGCTTGAAAATGGAGAAGTGAAAATCTTCCGAGCCTTAAATGAAGCGAGCATCCGTCGATCAGATCGCACCATGGTTGCGGATATCATCATTAACCACGTTCCGTTCGAGCGATTTCGTGGAGATGGAGTGACTGTTTCAACGCCAACGGGAAGTACCGCCTACAACAAGTCCTTGGGTGGAGCTGTCTTGCATCCTACCATTGAAGCCTTGCAGTTGACGGAGATAGCGAGTCTTAACAACCGAGTCTATCGAACGTTGGGATCATCAATCATCATTCCCAAAAAAGATAAGATTGAACTCTTACCGACACGCAATGATTACCATACGATATCAGTTGATAACAGTGTCTATTCCTTCCGTAATATCGAACGGATTGAGTATCAAATCGACCATCATAAGATTCACTTCGTAGCGACCCCAAGTCACACTAGTTTCTGGAATCGTGTTAAAGATGCCTTCATCGGCGAGGTGGATGAATGAGGTTCGAATTTATCGCAGATGAGCACGTCAAAGTCAAAACCTTCCTCAAGAAACACGAGGTTTCCAAGGGACTTTTGGCCAAGATTAAGTTTCGAGGCGGGGCTATTCTGGTCAATGACCAACCTCAAAATGCGACTTATCTCTTAGATATTGGAGACAGGGTGACTATTGATATCCCTGAAGAGGAAGGGTTTGAGAGCCTTGAAGCTATTGATCGACCACTCGATATCTTGTATGAGGATGACCATTTTCTGGTTTTGAATAAGCCTTATGGAGTAGCTTCCATCCCCAGTGTCAATCATTCCAATACCATTGCCAATTTTATCAAGGGCTATTATGTCAATCAAAACTATGAAAACCAGCAAGTTCACATCGTGACTAGGCTTGATAGAGATACTTCTGGTTTGATGCTTTTTGCCAAACACGGCTACGCTCATGCACGTTTAGACAAGCAACTACAACGAAAGTCTATCGAGAAACGCTACTTTGCTTTGGTTAAAGGAGCTGGTGTCTTGGAGCCTGAAGGGGAGATTATTGCGCCGATTGCGCGTGATGAAGATTCTATTATCACAAGACGGGTTGCCAAAGGTGGGAAATACGCTCATACGTCATACAAAGTTGTAGCGTCTTATGAAAATATTCACCTAGTCGATATTCGCCTGCATACTGGACGAACTCATCAAATTCGAGTGCATTTTTCTCATATTGGCTTTCCTTTGTTGGGAGACGATTTGTATGGTGGTAGTTTGGATGACGGTATCCAACGTCAGGCTCTGCATTGCCATTATTTATCTTTTTATCATCCTTTTCTAGAGCAAGATTTGCAACTAGAAAGCCCCTTACCGGATGATTTCAGCAATCTTATTACTCAGTTATCAACTAATACTCTTTAAAAACTATTTGGAGTATAATTTATTTTCTTAAAGGAGAAAACTCATGGAAGTTTTTGAAAGTCTCAAAGCCAACCTGGTTGGCAAAAATGCTCGTATCGTTCTCCCTGAAGGAGAAGAGCCACGTATTCTTCAAGCAACAAAACGCTTGGTAAAAGAAACAGAAGTAATCCCTGTTTTGCTTGGAAACCCTGAAAAAATTAAAATTTATCTCGAAATCGAAGGGATCATGGATGGTTATGAAGTCATTGACCCTCAACACTATCCTCGATTTGAAGAAATGGTTGCTGCTTTAGTAGAGCGTCGTAAGGGCAAAATGACTGAAGAAGAAGCGCGCAAAGTTTTGGTTGAAGACGTCAATTACTTTGGTGTGATGCTAGTCTACTTGGGCTTGGTTGACGGTATGGTATCTGGTGCGATTCACTCAACTGCCTCAACAGTTCGCCCAGCCCTTCAAATCATCAAAACTCGTCCAAATGTAACTCGTACTTCAGGTGCCTTCCTCATGGTACGTGGTACGGAACGTTACCTATTTGGTGACTGTGCCATTAACATCAATCCAGATGCAGAAGCCTTGGCTGAAATTGCGATCAATTCAGCGATCACAGCTAAGATGTTTGGTATTGAACCTAAAATTGCAATGCTAAGCTATTCTACTAAAGGTTCAGGCTTTGGTGAAAGTGTTGATAAGGTCGTAGAAGCAACTAAAATTGCTCACGACTTGCGCCCTGACCTTGAGATTGATGGTGAATTGCAATTTGACGCTGCCTTTGTTCCTGAAACTGCAGCTCTAAAAGCTCCAGGAAGTAACGTAGCTGGTCAAGCAAATGTCTTTATCTTCCCAGGTATCGAAGCCGGAAATATCGGTTACAAGATGGCCGAGCGCCTTGGTGGTTTTGCGGCTGTCGGACCTGTTTTACAAGGTTTGAACAAACCTGTTAACGACCTTTCTCGTGGATGTAATGCAGATGATGTGTACAAGTTGACCCTTATCACAGCAGCTCAAGCAGTTCATCAATAAGATTTAGTCCTCTTTCCCATGGGAAGAGGCTTTTTAGTACTGAGAAAAGGACAGTTAGAAGCTTCTATGTTATACTAGATATATGTTAGATTTGAAAGAATACGGTATCGTCATGTGGCCAGAGGAGAAGATTATTTCTTTTCGAGAGAAACTCCTCAACTGGTATGATGAAAACAAGCGAGATTTACCTTGGCGGAGAAGTAAAAATCCTTATAACATCTGGGTATCTGAAATCATGCTCCAGCAGACCAGAGTGGATACAGTTATTCCATACTACGAACGATTCTTGGACTGGTTTCCAACTATTGAAAGTCTGGCGAATGCCCCTGAAGAGCGTCTGTTGAAGGCTTGGGAGGGATTGGGTTATTATTCTCGAGTACGCAATATGCAGACTGCAGCCCAGCAGATTATGGCTGACTTTGGTGGTCAATTTCCAAACACCTATGAAGGAATATCTCGCCTGAAAGGGATTGGCCCTTATACTGCGGGAGCTATTTCCAGTATCGCTTTTAATTTGCCTGAGCCAGCGGTCGATGGCAATGTCATGCGAGTTTTGGCACGCTTGTTTGAGGTTAATCATGATATCGGAGTTCCCAGCAATCAAAAGATTTTCCGAGCTATGATGGAAATCTTGATTGACCCGAAACGACCAGGTGATTTTAACCAAGCTCTGATGGATTTAGGTTCTGACATAGAGGCTCCGGTTAACCCTCGACCAGAAGAAAGTCCTGTTAAGGACTTTAGCGCAGCCTATCAGAACGGAACTATGGATGTATATCCGATTAAAGAACCCAAGAAAAAACCTCTCCCAATTTATCTCAAGGCTTTGGTTGTACGCAACGACCATGGTCAATATCTACTTGAAAAAAATGAAAGCGAGAAACTACTAGCTGGTTTTTGGCATTTCCCCTTGATCGAAGTTGATGATTTCTCAAGTGATGACGATCAGCTAGATCTCTTTTCACAAGTCAAAGAGGAAAGCAGAGCATTTGGACCAAGCCCTCAAGAAAACTTTGAGCAGGATTATGATTTAAAAGTGAATTGGTCCCATCAAGTATTTGACCAGGTCAAGCATGTATTTAGTCATCGGAAATGGCATATTCAAATCCTAGCAGGTCAAGTGACGGAAACAAAACAGTTTTCTGACAGAGAAGTTCGTTGGGTTACTCCTCAGGAGTTTTCTGATTATCCACTTGCTAAACCTCAACAAAAGATTTGGCAGGCTTATAAAAACAACTCTTGAAGATGAAGGCTTACAGTAGCCATTTGTGCCTTCTTTGCATTTTTTTGTTATAATAGATAGAGAAAAAGGTGATAAAATGAAAAAAATATTAATTGTAGATGATGAGAAACCAATCTCAGATATTATTAAGTTTAATATGGCCAAGGAAGGTTATGAAGTTGTCACAGCCTTCAATGGTCGTGAGGCAATCGAGCTATTTGAAGCAGAGCAACCAGATATTATTATCCTCGATTTGATGCTACCTGAAATTGATGGTTTAGAAGTTGCTAAAGCTATTCGTAAGACTAGTAGCGTGCCAATTATCATGCTATCAGCTAAGGATAGCGAGTTTGACAAGGTTATTGGTTTAGAGTTAGGTGCAGATGATTATGTTACAAAACCTTTCTCAAACCGTGAGTTGCAGGCTCGTGTTAAGGCCCTTCTTCGTCGTACCGACCTAGTTTCAGTAGATAACCAAGAGTCTGATGAGAAGAAGACGCAGCCTTTACAAATTGGTGATTTGGAAATCGTTCCAGATGCTTACGTGGCAAAGAAATATGGTGAGGAATTAGATTTGACCCACCGTGAGTTTGAACTCTTGTATCACTTGGCATCTCATATTGGACAAGTGATTACGCGTGAACACTTACTTGAGACTGTATGGGGTTATGACTATTTTGGTGATGTTCGTACTGTGGACGTGACCATTAGACGCTTGCGTGAGAAAATAGAAGACACTCCAAGTCGTCCAGAGTACATTCTCACACGTCGTGGTGTTGGATACTATATGAGAAATAATGATTGAAGATATTAGACAAACTATTCTGACCAGCGATTTTATCTTTATCCTGATTTTACTTGGTTTTATCTTGGTGGTGACCTTGCTGTTACTGGAAAATCGTCGGGATAATATCCGTCTGAAGGAGATAAATCAAAAAGTTAAGGACTTGATTGCAGGTGATTATTCTCAAGTTTTGGACTTGCAAGGAAGTACAGAAATCACCAATATCACCAATAATCTGAACGATTTGTCAGAAGTTATTCGTTTGACCCAAGAAAATCTGGAACAAGAGAGTAAACGATTGAATAGTATTCTTTCTTACATGACAGATGGCGTTCTTGCGACCAATCGCCGTGGCCAGATTACTATGATCAACGATATGGCCAAGAAACAGCTCGGTGTGCAGAAAGAAGATGTTCTGAATAAAAGCATTCTCGAATTGCTTAAGATAGAAGATGAGTATGAGCTGCGTGACCTGATTACACAGATTCCAGAGTTGACGATTGACTCCCAGGATGTAAATGGGGAATATCTAAGCCTTCGTGTACGTTTTGCTCTGGTTCGTCGTGAGTCAGGTTTCATCTCTGGTTTGGTTGCCGTTTTACATGATACGACCGAGCAGGAGAAGGAAGAGCGTGAGCGAAGACTCTTTGTTTCGAACGTAAGTCATGAGTTGCGGACTCCTTTGACCAGTGTTAAATCTTATCTTGAAGCCTTGGACGAGGGAGCTCTGTATGATCCTGTTGCTCCTGATTTTATCAAGGTTTCACTCGATGAAACCAACCGTATGATGCGGATGGTGACAGATCTCTTACATCTCTCTCGTATTGATAATGCGACTACTCAGTTAGATGTGGAGTTGATTAACTTTACAGCCTTTATCACCTTTATCCTTAACCGTTTTGACAAGATGAGAAGTCAGGATGACGAGAAAAAATATGAACTTGTTAGAGATTACCCTATTAATTCAGTTTGGATCGAGATTGATACCGATAAAATGACCCAGGTGATTGATAATATTCTCAACAATGCCATTAAGTACTCACCAGATGGTGGGAAAATCACTGTCAGCATGAAGACCACTGACGACCAGATGATTTTATCCATTAAAGACCAAGGTCTAGGAATTCCAAAACAAGATTTGCCTAAGATTTTTGACCGTTTTTACCGCGTGGATCGCGCAAGAAGTCGTGCACAAGGTGGAACTGGGCTAGGTCTAGCCATCGCAAAAGAAATCATCAAACAACACAATGGCTTTATATGGGCCAAAAGTGAATACGGTAAGGGCTCAACATTTACCATCGTGCTCCCTTATGATAAGGATGCCGTAAAAGAAGAAATATGGGAGGACGAAATAGAAGACTAGAATGAGTGAAAAAGGCTTTAAATACAGTATTTTAGCATCAGGTTCCAGTGGAAATTCCTTTTATCTGGAAACCCCAAAAAAGAAAATTTTAGTGGATGCAGGCTTGTCTGGTAAGAAAATTACCAGTCTTTTGAGTGAAATCAATCGTAAACCTGAAGATTTGGATGCGATTTTGATTACGCATGAGCATTCAGACCATATTCATGGAGTCGGTGTCTTGGCTCGCAAATATGGCATGGACCTTTACGCCAATGAAAAGACTTGGCAGGCTATGGAAAATACCAAGTACCTCGGTAAGGTGGATTCATCGCAGAAACACATTTTTGAAATGGGAAAAACCAAAACTTTTGGCGATATCGACATTGAGAGTTTTGGGGTTAGCCATGATGCAGCAGCACCACAGTTTTACCGCTTTATGAAAGACGACAAGAGTTTTGTCATGTTGACCGATACAGGTTACGTCAGTGACCGTATGGCAGGAATTGTCGAGAATGCGGATGGTTATCTCATTGAGTCCAACCACGATGTAGAGATTTTGCGATCAGGATCTTACGCTTGGCGTCTCAAACAGAGAATTCTATCGGATCTCGGTCACCTTTCTAACGAAGACGGTGCTGAGGCCATGATTCGTGCAATGGGAAATCGAACTAAGAAAATCTACCTCGGGCATTTATCCAAAGAGAACAATATCAAGGAGCTGGCTCATATGACTATGGTCAACCAGCTAGCCCAAGCGGATCTGGGAGTCGGAGTAGACTTTAAAGTTTACGATACCTCACCAGATACCGCAACACCATTGACAGAAATATAAAAAAGAAGGCGAGTGCCTTCTTTTGTTTTGTACTTTGTCAGGGTTTTAGTGTGGTATAATGATTAAAAAACTAAAGGAGTAGCAGTTTGAAGAGAAAATGGTTATTAAAGGATTACTATGACACAACGATTATCATACTTGCATTGATATCCGTTGTCCTTGTCTTGCTTGGATTTGCTGAGATGATTGATTTGGATAATCCACCCTACAGTATTATTGATTTACTAATTTGGTTTATCTTTGTAGTGGATTATGGTTGGCGCTTCTTTTCAAGTAAAGAAAAATGGAAATTTATATTTGAAAATATCTTCGACTTGCTAGCCATCCTTCCTTTGAATGCTATTTTTACAGTATTTCGCTTAGGGCGTATCTTCCGCTTAGCAAGGCTAACAAAATTACTGAAACTAACTCGTCTTTTAAGAGTCGTTGGATTGACTGGCAAGTTGGAAAAGAAGGTTGGAAAACTCTTACGAACAAATGGCTTAATTTATATTTTCTATCTCAATTCCTTTATTGTACTGGTAGGTAGTTCAATTTTATCTGTTGTTGAAGAAAAATCATTCTCAGATAGTCTTTGGTGGGCGCTTGTAACTGTAACGACTGTTGGTTATGGAGATATTGTTCCTTCATCGATTTTTGGGAAGTGGTTAGCTGTTTTACTAATGCTTGTTGGTATTGGCACAATAGGGATGTTAACAAGTGCTTTGACAAACTTTTTTGTAAAGGATAATCCAGATGAGCAGATAAAATTTGATAAACTCCAAGACGAATTAATAACTCAAAGAATATTACTAGAGAAACAATCTGAGAAGATAGAAGAACTGCATAGAATGATACAAGATTTGCTTGAAAAAAAGTAATTTAGACTATACAAAAACCACTCGATGAGTGGTTTTTTTTACAATCCAGCAAAGTCCTTGATTTCTTGTGCGGACATGGAAGAGTCGCAACGGACATTGATTTGTCCATCTGCAATGTGAACAAATCCTGGTACGGTTGGAATTCCATAACGTGAGCGGAATTCTTGCAATTCATTGAGTTGGCTTGGTTCTTCACTGTTGATGAAGTAGATGTGAGCTTTGGTTTCAGCTACGACACCTGCCAATGTGCCTGCAAATTTACGGCAGTAAGGGCAAGTTTTACGACCAATAAAGAAGGTTGCTGTTTCTTTATTATCGAGTGCTTCTTTTGCACGCGCAACTGTAGTGACTTCAAGGTCTTTGATATTATCTAAAAATTGTTCCATGAGATTACCTCGCTTTCATTGATAAGTCTAGTATGCCATAAAGTTTCTAAAAATGCTTAGATTTGATACGAAAAAAAGATGAGATTAGTGTATCTCATCTTTTATAATTTTTTATTTTACAAACGCATTGATTTCTGCTTCGATGTTGGCAATCTTAGCTTGTGAATCTTCATTGCTTTCACCCACAACAGCAATGTAGAATTTGATTTTAGGTTCTGTACCTGAAGGGCGAACTGCAATCCATGAACCGTCAGCAAGTGTGTATTTCAACACATCACTTGGAGGAGTTGTCAAGTTTGTAACAGTACCGTCAGCAACAGTAGCAGTTTGAGCCTTGAAGTCTTCTACGACAGTGATAGTTGTTGCATTCCATTCTTTCGGAGCATTGTTACGGAATTTAGCCATAATCGCTTTGATTTGTTCAGCACCATCGACACCTGAAAGAGTCACAGAGATAGTCTTTTCAGCGTAGTAGCCGTATTCTTTGTAGATTTCTTCGATACCATCAGCAAGTGTCAAACCACGTGAACGATAGTAGGCAGCAAGCTCAGCAACGACAAGAACGGCTTGGATAGCATCTTTATCACGTACGAATGGTTTAATCAAGTAACCGAAGCTTTCTTCAAATCCCATCATGTAAGTGTGATTGTGTTTTTCTTCGAATTCTTGGATTTTTTCAGCGATGAATTTGAAACCTGTCAAAACGTTGAACATGGTTGCGCCGTAGCTTTCAGCAATCTTCGTTACCAAGTCAGTTGATACGATTGATTTGCAGAGAGCAGCATTTTCAGGAAGAGTTCCAGCATTTTTGTGGGCTTCCAAGATGTATTTAGCCATGATAGCGCCGATTTGGTTACCTGAAAGGTTGAGGTAGCTTCCATCTTTTTGAAGAACTTCAACACCAACACGGTCAGCGTCAGGGTCAGTTGCAACAAGAACATCAGCGCCAACTTGACGACCAAGTTCTTCAGCAAGGGCAAAGGCTGCTTGGCTTTCTGGGTTTGGAGATTTTACAGTTGAGAAGTCTGGGTCTGCAGTTGCTTGTGCTTCAACAACTTGAACAGAGTCAAATCCTGCTTGAGCAAGAGCACGACGAGCCAACATTTCACCCGTACCATGAAGTGGTGTGTAGACAATCTTCATGTCTTTACCGAATTCTTCAATCAAGGTTGGGTTGATGTTCACATCTTTGACTTCTTTGAGGTATTCTACATCGACAGCTTCGCCGATAACTTCAATCAAGCCAGAAGATTTTTCAGCTTCGACATCAGCAACTTCAACTGCGAATGGATTTTCGATTGCACGGATGTAAGTCGTCAAAGCATCTGCATCGTGTGGAGGCATTTGTCCACCGTCTTCTCCATAAACCTTGTAACCGTTAAATGGAGCAGGGTTGTGGCTAGCAGTAATCATAATACCTGCAAAACAGTTGAGGTGACGAACTGCAAAAGAAAGTTCCGGAGTTGGACGAAGGCTTTCGAAAACGTATGATTTGATGCCATGTTTTGCAAGAACTGCAGCAGATTCAAAGGCAAATTCAGGTGAGAAGTGACGGCTATCGTAGGCGATTGCTACTCCACGTTCTTTTTCATTTCCGCCTTTAGACTCAATCAAACGAGCCAATCCTTCGGTAGCTTGACGAACAACATAGATGTTGATGCGGTTTGTACCAGCGCCGATCAAGCCACGCATACCAGCAGTACCAAATTCAAGATTGGTATAAAAGGCATCTTCCTTTGTTTTTTCGTCCATATTGATTAAATCTTGACGAAGGTAGTCTGGAAGGTCAGCAAAATCGACCCATTTTTGATAATTTTCTTGGTAAGTCATAGAGTGTCTCCTTTGTTTATTTACTTTAATCGCTTTCATTATATCACGATTTGACATTTTAGTAAAACGTTAGCATAACTTAAAATGTAGGAAATTTACTTATGCACTTTAGCGGGAAAATGGTGAGTACTGTGCTTACTTATACTAAGTTAGGGATGAAAATCAATTATCTAATTTTTAAAAATATTAAAAGTTTATAGTATTTTAGTGAGATTTTTAAATAAAGTAAATCGTCAATATTGTTATATTCTATTCTTTTTATAAAGAATCCTTTAATGTATCAAATGAACGGATAGAAAAATTTACTGTAAAACTCTATAAATTTAAGATATTTTGAAAATATCTGGTTTCTGTTTTGAATTTTATAGTGCGTATGGTAAAATATAGTAAATCATTAAAGGAGAATCCATTATGAAAAAAATTCTTAAGCATTCTGCTTTGCTTTTATCAGCTTTAGCACTGGTTGCCTGTGGAGCTTCCAAAAAAGCAAGCGACAATGGTACTGCCTCGAACTCAAACTTTGAAGTTTCAGTAAAAGACGGTATGTTTGTATTGCCTAAAGATGAAGATTCATCTTCAAGCTACCTTGCACTTCAAGTCGAAATCAAGAACAATCGTGATAAACAGTTTAGTTTTACTAGCCAAGATATTACGCTTTATAATGAAAAAGATGAAAAATTACAACCAATTCAAATCTACGAAAGCGACAGTAAAACGAAATTTATGTCATATGGTGACAGTCTTTCTAAAGGAAAGAGCGTTGCTGGTTATGTAGTGTATGAAGTCGACAAGAATGCTAAGTATGAACTCCACTTCGCACCTAGCTTTTACGATGACATCAAAGAAAATTCTAAAAAGAATAACGATGTAGCAATCAAGGTGGATCCAAGTCAGTATGAAGACAATATTGATGAAGCGAAAGATGTAATGAAAAAATATGTTGATGCTGTTTACCTTAATGGGGAAAGTTCTGGTGGTGGAACGAACCTAAGTGCTACTGATAATAAGTCGCAAGTTGTTGCGCTTGCTGATGATAAAAAATCTTCTGATAATAGTGCTGAATTCACAAACGATGCGAAAGCTGATAAAGAAGAGTTTATCAAGAAATTTACAGAGTCATTCGGAAAAGGCTTCTATAACTACAAACCATCTGATTCAGAACTTAGAACATTCGCAGATGCCTACATCAAAGCAAATGCTAAGAGAGCAAAAGTTGATTACAAGGTGAAGACATACTTGCCAGACTATGCTGTTGTTTATGTTAGACCAGAAACAATCGACTTGGATAACTTGAATGTTTATGAATTGAGCCGTAAGTTCTACGAAGAAAACAAAGGTAAATATAGCAACTACTCTGAAGCTATGAAAGCTGGTGAAAAATACATTTTAGAAAATGCACCGAGTCAATTTGATTCAACTCCTCTAGATACTAGTGATAATATGAAAAAAGAGGGTTATGAAATTAAAATGACTAAGAAAGATGGAAAATGGACCATCGATACCTCTTCTAAAAACTATGAATTGAAAGATATGGCTCGCACATTCCGTGGAGGCGTTGGATACTAAGATGAAAGGTTCGGGTTTATGACTCGAACTTTTTTCATTGCAATTGTGCAAAAGAGAAAAAAATAGTAAAATAGAGATATGATTATTTTACAAGCTAATAAAATTGAACGTTCTTTTGCAGGTGAGGTTCTCTTTAATAATATCAATCTGCAAGTTGATGAACGAGATAGGATTGCTCTTGTTGGGAAAAATGGTGCAGGTAAGTCTACTCTTTTGAAGATTTTGGTTGGAGAAGAGGAGCCAACTAGTGGAGAAATCAATAAGAAAAAAGATATTTCTCTGTCTTACCTAGCCCAAGATAGCCGTTTTGAGTCTGAAAATACCATTTATGATGAAATGCTCCATGTCTTTAATGATCTACGCCATACGGAGAAACAACTGCGTCAGATGGAGTTGGAGATGGGTGAAAAGTCTGGTGAAGATCTAGATAAACTGATGGCGGATTATGATCGTTTATCAGAGAATTTCCGTCAGGCTGGTGGCTTTACCTACGAAGCTGATATCCGCGCTATCTTGAATGGTTTCAAGTTTGACGAGTCTATGTGGCAGATGAAAATTGCTGAGCTTTCAGGTGGTCAAAATACTCGTCTTGCACTGGCTAAAATGCTCCTTGAAAAGCCAAATCTCTTGGTCTTGGACGAGCCTACCAACCACTTGGATATTGAAACGATTGCTTGGCTAGAGAATTACTTGGTGAACTATAGCGGTGCCCTCATTATTGTCAGTCACGACCGTTATTTTTTGGACAAGGTTGCGACGGTTACACTGGATTTGACCAAGCATTCCTTAGATCGCTATGTAGGCAATTACTCTCGTTTTGTTGAGTTGAAGGAGCAAAAGCTAGCTACTGAAGCAAAAAACTATGAAAAGCAACAGAAGGAAATCGCGGCTCTAGAAGACTTTGTCAATCGCAATCTAGTCCGAGCTTCAACAACCAAACGTGCTCAATCTCGCCGTAAACAACTAGAAAAAATGGAGCGTTTGGACAAGCCTGAAGCTGGTAAGAAATCAGCTAATATGACCTTCCAGTCGGAAAAAACATCGGGAAATGTTGTCCTGACTGTTGAAAATGCGGCTATTGGCTATGATGGGGAAATATTGTCAGAACCTATCAACCTTGACCTCCGTAAAATGAATGCTGTCGCTATCGTTGGACCAAACGGTATCGGGAAATCAACCTTTATCAAGTCTATTGTGGACCAGATCCCTTTTATCAAAGGAGAAAAGCGTTTTGGTGCCAATGTTGAGGTTGGATACTATGATCAGACTCAAAGTAAGCTAACACCAAGTAATACTGTACTCGATGAACTCTGGAATGATTTTAAACTGACACCAGAAGTTGAAATCCGCAACCGTCTTGGCGCCTTCCTTTTCTCAGGAGAAGATGTTAAAAAGTCTGTAGGGATGCTGTCAGGTGGTGAACGAGCTCGTCTGTTGCTTGCCAAACTTTCAATGGAAAACAATAACTTCTTGATTTTGGACGAGCCGACCAACCACTTGGATATTGATAGCAAGGAAGTGTTAGAAAATGCTCTGATTGATTTTGATGGAACACTTCTTTTCGTCAGTCACGACCGTTACTTTATCAATCGTGTAGCCACTCATGTTTTGGAATTGTCCGAGAATGGTTCGACCCTCTATCTAGGAGATTATGACTACTATGTTGATAAAAAGGTTGAAATGGAAGTCAGCCAGATAGAGGAAGCTTCAATGAGCAATCAAGCAAAAGAAGCAAGCCCAGTCAATGACTACCAAGCTAAGAAAGAAAGTCAGAAAGAAGCCCGTAAGCTCATGCGCCAAATAGAGAGTTTAGAGGCTGAAATCGAAGAGTTAGAAACTCAAAGTCAAGCCATTTCTGAACAAATGCTGGAAACCAACGATGCTGAAAAACTCATGGAATTTCAGACAGAACTGGACAAAATTAGCCATCGTCAGGAAGAAGCCATGCTTGAGTGGGAAGAATTATCAGAGCAGGTGTAAAGATGGAACATCTTGGAAAAGTATTTCGTGAATTTCGAACCAGTGGGAACTACTCTTTAAAGGAAGCAGCGGGCGATTCTTGCTCGACCTCTCAGTTATCTCGCTTCGAGCTTGGGGAGTCTGATCTAGCAGTTTCTCGTTTCTTTGAGATTTTGGACAATATTCATGTGACTATTGAAAATTTCATGGACAAGGCTAGAGATTTTCAAAATCATGAACATGTTGCCTTAATGGCACAGATTATTCCGCTTTACTACTCAAATGATATTGCAGGTTTTCAAAAGCTTCAAAAGGAACAGCTTGAGAAAGCGAAGAGTTCGACCAATCCCCTCTATTTTGAGCTGAATTGGATTCTGCTACAAGGACTGATTTGTCAAAGAGATGCTCGTTACACGATGAGTCAGAGTGATTTGGAAAAGGTAGCAGATTATCTTTTTCAAACAGAAGAATGGACTATGTATGAGTTGATTCTTTTCGGTAATCTCTATACTTTCTACAATGTGGACTATGTGGCTCGGATTGGCAGAGAAGTCATGGAGAGGGAACACTACTACAAGGAAATTGGTCGTCATCGAAAACTTGTTTTGATTTTAGCTCTTAACTGTTACCAGCATTGTTTGGAAAACCGTTCCTTTACGGATGCGGACTATTTTGAGGGCTATGTAGAGAAGTTGATTGGAAATGGTATCAAGCTTTATGAGCGCAATATCTTCCATTACCTCAAAGGTTTCGCCCTCTACCAGAGAGACTTGAAAGAAGAGGGGTGTAGTCAGATGCAGGAGGCTATGCATATTTTTGATGTGCTTGGACTTCCAGAGCAAGTGGCTTACTATCAGGAACATTATGAAAAATTTGTAAATGCTTAAATTTCCCAAATAAGGGAAAAATAAAGAGACTCCTTTCAGTTTTGATACAATAGTTTCAAAATTTGAGAGGAGCTTTTTATATGAATCGACATGCAATCCAGTTGATTAGTCGTGGTGCTATTAATAAGATAGGAAATATGCTCTATGATTATGGAAACAGTGTTTGGTTGGCGTCGATGGGAACGATAGGACAGACTGTTCTTGGGATTTACCAGATTTCTGAACTCGTCACATCGATTCTGGTCAATCCCTTTGGTGGAGTGATTTCAGACCGCTTTTCGCGTCGCAAAATTTTGATGACGACGGACTTGATTTGTGGTATTCTCTGTTTAGCTATTTCTTTCATCAGAAATGATAGCTTGATGATTGCTGCTCTGATCTTCGCAAATATTGTTCAGGCAGTTGCCTTTGCATTTTCTCGTACAGCCAACAAAGCCATTATAACTGAGGTTGTAGAGAAAGACGAGATTGTGACCTATAATGCTCGCTTAGAGCTCGTTTTGCAGGTTGTCGGTATTAGCTCCCCGGTACTTTCTTTTCTCGTTTTACAATTTGCCAGTCTCCATATGACGCTTGTTTTAGATGCCATTAGTTTTTTCATCGCATTTATCTTAGTAGCTTTCCTCCCCAAAAAAGAGGCTCAGGAACAAGTGAAAAGGACTCTCAGCTGGAAAAATATTTTTGCTGATATGAAAGAAGGGATTCGATATATTTGGCGCCAGCAAGAAATCTTTTTCCTTTTGGTAGTCGCTTCCAGTGTTAATTTCTTTTTTGCAGCTTTTGAATTTCTCCTCCCTTTTTCAAATCGACTATACGGGGTAGAAGGAGCTTATGCAACTATTTTGACTATGGGCGCTATTGGTTCGATTATCGGAGCTCTTCTAGCTAGCAAAATAAAGGCAAGTGTTTATAATCTTTTGTTTTTATTGGCCTTGACTGGAGTTGGAGTTTTTATGATGGGATTACCACTACCAACTTTTCTTTCCTTTTCTGGAAATTTAGTTTGTGAACTTTTTATGACGATTTTTAATATTCACTTTTTTACTCAGGTACAAACCAAGGTTGAGGGGGAATACTTGGGAAGAGTACTAAGCACCATTTTTACCTTAGCCATCCTATTTATGCCGATTGCAAAAGGCTTTATGACGGTGCTACCAAGTGTCAATCTCTCTTCTTTTCTGATAATTGGAAGCGGGGTTGTCATCTTGTCTTGTTTATCCCTCGTTTATGTGCGAAGTCATTTTAAAAAAGAGTTATAATTTCTTTTTTTAAGAAAATATTTCACTACGAATCATTTTTCAGTCCTTCTCTATTGTGAGGAGGGCTTGCTTTGTGGTAAAATGGGATTATGAATGAAAGAATGAATGAGTTAGTTGCCTTACTTAACCGCTATGCGACCGAGTACTATACGAGTGACAATCCCTCGGTTTCAGATAGCGAGTATGATCGCCTCTACCGAGAGTTGGTCGAATTGGAAGCTGCCTATCCAGATCAAGTTTTAGAGAACAGTCCGACCCATCGTGTTGGTGGTAAGGTTTTAGATGGTTTTGAAAAATACAGTCATCAGTATCCTCTTTATAGTTTGCAGGATGCTTTTTCACGTGAAGAGTTAGAAGCTTTTGATGCGCGTGTGCGAAAGGAATTACCCCAACCGACCTATATCTGTGAATTGAAAATCGATGGTTTGTCTATCTCGCTTACGTATGAAAAGGGAATTTTGGTAGTCGGTGCGACACGTGGGGATGGTTCTGTTGGTGAAAATATCACAGAGAACCTCAAGCGCGTCAAGGACATTCCTTTGACCTTGCCAGAAGAACTAGATATCACCGTTCGTGGAGAGTGTTATATGCCACGCGCTTCCTTTGATCAGGTTAACCAAGCCCGCCAAGAAAATGGAGAGTCTGAATTTGCCAATCCTCGTAATGCGGCGGCTGGAACTTTGCGTCAGCTGGATACAGCAGTAGTAGCCAAGCGTAATCTTGCGACTTTCCTCTATCAAGAAGCCAGCCCTTTTACTCGTGATAGCCAAGAAAAGGTCTTAGAGCATCTTGAACAGCTTGGCTTTGTGGTTAATCCTAAACGAAAATTGGCTAAAAGTGTAGATGAGATATGGGACTTCATCCAAGAAGTAGGACAAGAACGGGAGAAACTGCCTTACGATATCGATGGAGTGGTCATCAAAGTCAACGACCTAGCAGGTCAAGAAGAACTCGGCTTTACCGTTAAAGCGCCCAAGTGGGCAGTCGCCTATAAATTTCCTGCTGAAGAAAAAGAAGCCCAGCTCCTTTCAGTTGACTGGACAGTTGGCCGTACGGGTGTTGTGACCCCAACTGCCAACCTGACTCCTGTCCAGCTTGCTGGCACAACTGTTAGCCGTGCCACTCTTCACAACGTAGATTATATTGCTGAAAAGGATATTCGCAAAGATGATACGGTAATCGTCTACAAGGCTGGAGATATCATTCCTGCTGTTTTGCGTGTGGTAGAGTCCAAGCGTGTTTCTGAAGAAAAACTAGATATTCCGACTAATTGTCCAAGTTGTGACAGTCAATTGCTTCATTTTGAAGATGAAGTGGCTCTTCGTTGTATCAATCCTCGCTGTCCTGCCCAAATCATGGAAGGTTTGATTCACTTTGCCTCTCGAGATGCCATGAATATAACAGGGCTTGGTCCTTCCGTAGTTGAGAAACTCTTCGCTGCCAATTTAGTCAAGGATGTGGCGGATATCTACCGTTTGAAAGAAGAAGATTTCCTCCTTTTAGAAGGTGTCAAGGAAAAGTCTGCTTCTAAACTGTATCAGGCCATTCAAGCATCCAAGGAAAACTCTGCTGAAAAGCTCTTGTTTGGTCTGGGAATTCGCCATGTCGGAAGCAAGGCTAGCCAACTCTTGCTCCAACATTTCTACTCTATTGAAAATCTAGCCCAAGCTGATCCTGAGGAAGTAGCAAGCATTGAAAGCTTGGGTCGTGTGATTGCTCGAAGCCTTCAGACTTATTTTGCTACAGAAGGGTCTAAAATTCTCTTAGATGAGCTGAAAGAAGCTGGAGTCAATCTGGACTACAAAGGACAGACAGTAGTAGCAGATGCAGCCTTGTCCGGTTTGACAGTTGTATTAACAGGAAAATTGGAACGTCTCACGCGCTCAGAAGCCAAAAGCAAACTCGAAAGTCTGGGTGCCAAAGTCACAGGCAGTGTTTCTAAGAAAACGAATCTTGTCGTAGTAGGAGCTGATGCAGGAAGCAAGCTCCAAAAAGCACAAGAACTTGGTATTGAAGTTCGAGATGAGGCCTGGCTAGAAAGTTTGTAAAAAATTGTTGAAAACTAAATGTTAGATAGTCTGGAACTATCTCTCATGATGTGTTTTTATATCTATTAAAACTATTCTCTATAGTGCTGAAATTCCCGTTAAATTCTTCAGCATGACTTAAAAATTAAAATTAGGAATTAGGAAAAGAAATGTATAGATACCCTGTAGTCATCCATTTTCACCGAAAGAATGGGGATTATGATGCTTGTTCATTCAGTAGAAAACAGGCAGATATTAAAGAAAATTTGTATTATGAAAATGACTATTTTGGAGCAAAATTCTCCTTTACAGTCACAAGTGCAGAAAGGCTCGATACTTTGACCTTTTCTGCTGAAATAGATGGAAAGACAAAAGATTATTTCCTACGGTTTAACTATTACCCACTGTTGACTGAGGTTTGGATCTTAGATGGTGATGAGACGGTTTATTATTCTGAAAATCCAGCCATTGCTAGTCCTTACTATAAAGATCGAAACCCGTTTGCTTTTGATAAAGCCTTTCACAGTGAAAGTTTTGATCACCATTGGGGATACCAAGGAGAGTTGGGTTATAGTATCTCTGACTACCAGACAAGCTTTAAACTCTGGGCTCCTACAGCTACAGCTGTACAGGTGGTTGTCTATGAAAATACCAGCAACGATGCTCCGATTTGGAAAACCTTTAATCTTGAGCGTGGGAATAGCTATTCATATAGTCATAAGTACAATACCATTGGTGTTTGGAGTGTAGACCTGGATGAAAATCTTGCAGGCAAGGCTTATCAGTATCAGATTGGGTTTCCGCACCACCAGACCTTGATACGAGACCCATACACTATCGCTACAAGTCCTGATGGGAAACGTTCTGTCATCCTATCTCAGCAAGATAGACAGGTAGAAGGATTTAAAGTCAAACATGGGACAGACGCCCCTTGGCGTTTGGAAAATACATGTAAAGCCGTTATCTGTGAGATGCACATTCGTGATTTTACAAAATCGCCGACATCTGGAGTGGCAGAGCATCTCCGTGGAACCTTCCTTGGGGCTGCCCAGACTGGAACGGTTAACCAGTATGGTCAAGCAACAGCATTTGACTATATCAAAGAACTCGGCTGTAATTATGTTCAGCTCCAACCAATCTTTGATCGCCATAAGGAATATGATGAGGATGGAAATGTAACCTATAACTGGGGCTATGACCCTCAAAACTACAATGCGCCAGAACCAAGTTTCTCTAGTAACTCAGATGATCCTGGACAGGTTATTCGAGACCTCAAGACCATGATTCAGGCATATCATGATGCAGGAATCGGTGTCATTATGGATGTCGTTTACAACCATACCTTCTCAACGGTTGATGCACCTTTCCAAACAACTGTTCCTGATTATTACTATCGTATGAATCCAGATGGAACCTTCCAAAACGGCACAGGTGTAGGAAATGAAACCGCAAGCGAACACGAAATGTACCGCAAGTATATGATTGACTCACTCCTTTATTGGGTAAAAGAATACAATATTGACGGTTTCCGTTTCGACTTGATGGGAATTCACGATATCAGAACCATGCAGGCAATTCGTTGGGCACTGGATGAAGTTGATCCTCGTATTATCACTTATGGAGAAGGTTGGGATATGGGGACCGGTCTTGCACCTTATGACAAGGCCAAGAAGGACAATGCCTACCAGATGCCAAATATTGGATTCTTCAATGATGATCAGCGTGATGCCATCAAAGGAGGAGAAGTTTATGGTTCAATCAAGGCAGGATTTGTTAGTGGTGCAGCTACAGAACCGATTGTAGCCAAAGCTATTCTTGGTAGCCGAGAGTTGGGCTCATATCTTAGTCCAAACCAAGTTCTTAACTATGTGGAGGCCCATGATAATTACAATTTGCATGATTTGTTAGTAACCCTTCATCCAGATCACAGTTCAGATAAGATTATGCGTCAGGTTGAGACTGCAACAGCGATGAGCATTCTTATGCAAGGGATGTCCTTTATAGAGCTGGGACAAGAATTTGGTCGCACCAAACTCCTTGCTACAGGAGAAAATGGCGAGCTAACTCCGGCAGATAGAGAACGTGCTATGAATAGTTACAATGCTCCGGATAGGGTCAACCAGGTCAACTGGGATTTAATCAATGAGAGACAAGAGAGCATTGACTTTATTCGCCAGATTATTCGTCTAAAAACACAAACGCGTGCTTTCTCTTATCCTACATACGAAGAAGTTTATCGCCATGTCTTTGTCCATACAGCTGCTGAAAATAGTGGGTGGATTGTTTACGAAATTCACGGTGGATCAGAGCACTTATTGGTGGTATTCAATGCCAAGGGAACTTCCTTCTACTTTGAAAATGCGGGAAATCTTGAAATGCTGGTGTCCAATAGTCGTTCTAAAGAGTCTAATGTGATTGATGATATCAGCGTTGCAGTCTTGAAGGTACTTTCATAGTAAATGCAGCAAAAAGGTTTAGTTAAAACTAGACCTTTTTTTGATTTTTATTGAAAAACCAATATCTAATAGAAATAAATTTCAAATAATTTGAAGAATCAAGTTTGTGAAAAAAATATCAATATTTTCTAAAAAGGGGTTGTAATTTTCTGAAAATTTGATAAAATAAGGTTTAATCATTTTCAGGAGGAAGAGAATTTGACAAATTATCAGAATTTAGTGAATGGAAAATGGAAATCATCAGAGAATGAAATTGCCATCTATTCTCCCATCAATCAGGAAAAGCTAGGTACAGTACCAGCTATGAGTCAGGCTGAAGTAGATGAGGCTATGAAAGCAGCGCGTGCAGCTCTCCCAGCATGGCGTGATTTAGCACCAGTTGAGCGTGCAGCTTATTTGCATAAGACAGCAGACATTTTGGAACGTGATAAAGAAAAAATTGGTACAATTCTTGCTAAAGAGGTTGCAAAAGGGATTAAAGCAGCCATTGGAGAAGTAGTACGTACAGCAGAATTGATTCGTTTTGCTGCCGAGGAAGGTCTCCGTATCACTGGACAAGCAATGGAAGGTGGCGGTTTTGAAGCCGCAAGTAAAAACAAACTAGCCGTTGTTCGTCGTGAGCCAGTTGGTGTCGTTTTAGCTATCGCGCCATTTAACTACCCAGTCAACCTTTCTGGATCTAAGATTGCTCCGGCTTTGATTGCAGGAAATGTCGTTATGTTTAAACCACCAACACAAGGATCTATTTCTGGTCTCTTGTTGGCTAAAGCATTTGACGAAGCCGGAATCCCAGCAGGTGTCTTTAACACCATCACTGGACGTGGTTCTGAAATTGGAGACTACATCATCGAACACAAGGAAGTGAACTTCATTAACTTTACAGGTTCAACACCGATTGGTGAGCGTATCGGTCGTTTGGCTGGTATGCGCCCGATTATGCTGGAGCTTGGTGGGAAAGATGCAGCAATTGTCTTAGAAGATGCAGATTTAGAAAATGCAGCTAAGCAGATCGTAGGTGGTGCCTTTAGCTACTCTGGGCAGCGTTGTACCGCTATCAAACGTGTTTTGGTTGTGGAAAGCGTAGCAGACAGATTGGCTGAATTGCTCCAGGCTGAAGTTGCTAAGCTAACTGTCGGTGATCCATTTGACAATGCTGATATCACACCTGTTATTGACAATGCTTCAGCTGATTTCATCTGGGGATTGATTCAGGACGCTCAGGAAAAGGGTGCCAAAGCGCTCAGCACAATCAAACGTGAGAACAATCTCATTTGGCCAGGACTTTTTGATTATGTCACAAGAGATATGAAATTAGCCTGGGAAGAACCATTTGGACCAGTTCTCCCAATTATCCGAGTTGCAGATGCCAACGAAGCACTAGAAATTGCTAATGAATCAGAGTTTGGTCTTCAATCTTCAGTCTTTACAAATGACTTTAAGAAGGCGTTTGAAATCGCTGAAAAACTTGAAGTGGGAACCGTTCATATTAATAATAAAACACAACGCGGACCAGATAATTTCCCATTTCTTGGTGTAAAAGGTTCTGGTGCAGGAGTGCAAGGAATTAAATACAGTATCGAAGCGATGACAAATGTTAAATCCATTGTTTTTGATGTGAAATAATTTATAAAATCAGGAAAACGACTTCCTGATTTTATTGTATTCAAAAAAATACAGTTTAAAATTGATAAAAAACGAATATTCTGGTATTATACTAAAAAAATATATGGAAATTGTTTCGTATTCTATTTTCTGGATATATTTTTTAAAATGCTAGGAAATTTTTTGAAGGCTTTCATAAAAAAATATGATTTCCTTCGTAAATTACTTGAAAGTTATCTTAAAAGAGTGTATAATAGAATTATAGAAAACGCTTACAAAAGAAAGGGGATTGAATGAATAATCAAGAAACATTAAGAACCTTTACTACAGGTGAGAATTTTCACCTCCAGCATTATTTAGGAGCGCATAGAGAGGAGAAAAACGGAGAAATTGGCTATACCTTTAGGGTTTGGGCACCAAATGCACAAGCAGTTCATCTAGTTGGTGATTTTACTAATTGGGTTGAGAATCAAATTCCTATGGTTCGTAATGAAGCAGGTGTTTGGGAAGTCTTTACGAGTCAGGCTCAGGAAGGTCAGATTTATAAATATCATATCACGCGTGCAAATGGTCACCAGATTATGAAGATTGATCCGTTGGCAGTTTATTTTGAAGCTAGACCGGGTACAGGAGCAGTTCTGACCAATATCCGTGAAAAGAAATGGAAAGACGGTCTTTGGCTAGCACGTCGCAAACGTTTGGGATTTTTTGAGAGACCAGTTAATATATACGAGGCCCATGCAGGATCTTGGAAGAGAAATCCAGATGGTAGTCCCTATACTTTTTCACAGCTGAAAGACGAGTTGATTCCATACTTAGTTGAGATGAACTATACACATATTGAGTTCATGCCTTTAATGGCTCATCCACTTGGATTGAGCTGGGGCTATCAGCTTATGGGGTACTTTGCTTTTGAACATTCCTATGGCAGACCTGAGGAATTCCAAGATTTCGTTGAAGAGTGTCATATAAATAATATCGGTGTTATCGTAGACTGGGTTCCAGGTCATTTCACTATTAATGATGATGCGTTGGCATATTATGACGGCACACCAACTTTTGAATACCAAGATCACAACAAGGCTCATAACTATGGTTGGGGTGCGCTGAATTTTGACCTCGGGAAAAATGAGGTCCAGTCTTTCTTGATTTCAAGTATTAAATTTTGGATTGATTTTTACCACTTAGATGGTATTCGGGTCGATGCAGTGAGCAATATGCTGTATCTAGATTATGATAATGCTCCTTGGACTCCAAACAAAGACGGTGGAAACCTTAATTACGAGGGTTATTATTTCCTTCAACGGTTGAACACAGTTGTCAAGTTAGACCATCCAGACATCATGATGATTGCAGAAGAAAGTTCATCAGCGACAAAGATTACTGGTATGAAAGAAATGGGCGGCCTTGGATTTGACTATAAATGGAATATGGGTTGGATGAACGACATTCTCCGTTTCTACGAGGAAGATCCGATTTATCGTAAGTATGATTTTAATCTTGTGACCTTCAGCTTTATGTATGTTTTCAATGAAAACTATCTCCTACCTTTTTCACATGATGAAGTGGTTCATGGTAAGAAGAGTATGATGCATAAGATGTGGGGAGATCGCTACAATCAGTTCGCTGGTCTGCGCAATCTCTACACTTATCAAATTTGTCATCCAGGTAAGAAACTCTTGTTCATGGGTAGTGAGTACGGACAATTCCTCGAGTGGAAGTCTGAGGAGCAGTTAGAATGGTCTAATCTAGAAGATCCGATGAATGCCAAGATGAAGCATTTCACTTCACAACTGAATCAATTCTATAAAGACCATCGCTGTCTTTGGGAAATTGATACCAGTTATGATGGTATCGAGATTATCGATGCTGATAATAGAGATCAGAGTGTCCTTTCCTTTATTCGTAAGGGCAAGAAGGACGAAATGTTAGTCTGTGTCTTTAACATGGCACCAGTTGAACGTAAGGACTTTACGATTGGTTTACCTGTTGCAGGTATTTACGAAGAAGTTTGGAATACAGAATTAGAAGAATGGGGAGGTGTGTGGAAAGAGCACAATCAAACAGTTCAGACTCAAGAAGGCTTATGGAAAGATTATGAGCAGACTTTGACCTTTACCCTGCCTGCCATGGGAGCAAGCATCTGGAAGATCAAGCGTCGTTTGAAACCAACCAAGAAAAAAGAATAATGGGCTGATGATTATAATTTTTTAGATTTTAAAAACGGATGTACTTGTATTGGACTTGAAACACAAGAGAAATGGATTTCCTATTATTTTTATAAAAAAGTTTGACTTCCGACCTTCTTTCGATTTTAACGTTCATATGACTTTATAAAGGAGTAGAAAATGAAGAATGAAATGCTAGCTTTGATCCTTGCGGGTGGGCAAGGAACTCGTCTCGGAAAACTCACTCAAAGCATTGCCAAACCGGCAGTGCAATTCGGTGGGCGCTACCGTATCATTGACTTTGCTCTTTCCAACTGTGCAAACTCTGGAATCCATAATGTTGGTGTGATTACGCAGTACCAACCTCTTGCTTTGAATAACCATATCGGAAATGGTTCTAGCTGGGGATTGGATGGTATCAGTTCAGGCGTTTCTATTTTACAACCTTATTCAGCCAGCGAAGGAAACCGTTGGTTTGAAGGGACTAGTCACGCTATCTACCAAAACATTGACTACATCGACAGTGTTAATCCTGAGTATGTTTTGATTCTTTCTGGTGACCACATCTACAAGATGGATTACGATGATATGCTTCAGTCCCATAAGGATAACAATGCCAGTTTGACAGTAGCTGTCCTAGACGTACCTCTCAAAGAAGCTAGCCGTTTTGGTATCATGAATACAGATGCCAATAACCGTATCGTTGAATTCGAAGAAAAACCTGCGCAACCTAAGTCTACAAAGGCTTCTATGGGAATTTATATTTTTGACTGGAAACGACTTCGCAATATGCTTGTTGCTGCTGAAAAGAGCAATGTGGATATGTCAGACTTTGGGAAGAACGTTATCCCTAACTATCTCGAGTCTGGTGAAAGTGTCTATGCTTATGAATTTAATGGCTACTGGAAAGACGTTGGTACGATTGAGTCACTTTGGGAAGCCAATATGGAATACATTTCGCCAGAAAATGCCTTGGATAGCCGTAATCGTCAGTGGAAAATTTACTCAAGAAACTTGATCTCACCACCCAACTACTTTGGAGCACACGCACACGTTGAAGATTCATTGGTCGTGGATGGCTGTTTTGTAGATGGCACTGTTAAACGTTCGATTCTTTCAACAGAAGCACAAGTACGTGAAGGTGCGGAAGTCGTTGATTCTGTCATCATGAGCGGGGCTATTATTGGTCATGGAGCAAAGATTACTCGTGCTATTATTGGTGAAGGTGCCATTATTGCAGACGGCGTAGAGATTGACGGAACTGACGAAGTACAAGTAGTAGGATACAATGAAGTAGTGGGGGTAGCAACAGATGAAGATTGATAAATATTCAGCCATTTTAGGAAACACAGTTGGTTTTCATGATATGTCAACGTTAACAGAACACCGTCCGGTAGCTAGCTTGCCTTTCGGTGGGAAATACCGTTTGATTGACTTCCCCCTTTCCAGTCTTGCAAATGCAGGTGTTCGTAGTATCTTTGGTATTTTCCAACAAGATAATATCAGCTCAGTATTCGACCATATCCGTTCAGGTCGTGAGTGGGGCTTGTCCACCCTTCTAAGTCACTACTATCTAGGAATTTATAATACTCGTGTTGAAAGCAGTACAGTTGGAAAAGAGTATTACCAACAACTTCTTACCTACTTGAGACGTTCAGGTTCAAACCAAACAGTTTCGATTAACTGTGATGTGCTGGTGAATATTGACTTGAATCAAGTCTTCCACCTACACAATACAACGAAAGGTCCGATCACAGTTGTATATAAGAAACTTCCGAAGAAAGACATTTCAGATGTGAATGCTATCTTGGAAATTGATGAAACAGACCATGTTCGTTCGCACAAACTCTTTGATAACAAATCTACGGATGAACTCTTCAACATGTCAACAGATATCTTTGTTGTGGATACTCCTTGGTTGATTGAACGACTTGAAGAAGAGGCTCAGAAAGAATATCCTGAAAAGTTACGCTATGTTCTTCGCGATTTAGCTGCAAAAGAAGGAGCTTTTGCTTACGAATACACAGGCTACTTAGCGAACATTCATTCTGTTCAGTCCTATTATCAAGCAAACATCGATATGCTTGAATCTAAAAAATTCTACTCTCTTTTCTCACCAAATCAAAAGATTTATACAAAAGTTAAGAATGAAGAACCAACCTACTATGCGAATACTTCAAAAGTAAGAAGTTCTCAGTTTGCTTCTGGTAGTATCATTGAGGGTGAAGTAGTTCAGTCAGTCCTATCTCGTAACATTTATGTTCATAAAGATAGTGTGGTGAAGGACAGCATTTTATTCCCTCGAGTTGTGATTGGTCAGGGTGCCCAAGTTGAATATGCTATCTTGGACAAGGGTGTTGAAGTTGCGGACGGTGTTGTCATTCGAGGAACAGCAGAACATCCAGTTGTAGTTAAGAAGGGTGAAACAGTAACAGAGGACATTTATTCATGAAAATTTTATTTGTAGCAGCAGAAGGAGCACCCTTTTCAAAAACAGGTGGTTTGGGCGATGTCATTGGTGCACTTCCCAAATCACTTGTAAAAGCGGGGCACGAAGTTGCAGTTTTCTTGCCTTATTATGATATGGTAGAAGCTAAGTTCGGTGACCAGATAGAGGATGTTCTCCACTTTGAAGTTAGTGTAGGATGGCGTAGACAGTACTGTGGTATTAAGAAAACGGTTTTGAATGGCGTAACCTTCTACTTCATTGATAATCAATATTATTTCTTCCGTGGTCATGTGTACGGTGATTTTGACGATGGTGAACGCTTTGCCTTCTTCCAACTGGCTGCTCTTGAAGCCATGGAACGCATCGGCTTTATCCCTGACCTTCTCCATGTACATGATTACCACACAGCCATGATTCCCTTCTTGTTAAAAGAAAAGTACCATTGGATTCAAGCTTATCAAGGAATCAGAACCGTTTTAACCATTCACAATTTGGAATTCCAAGGTCAATTTTCTGAAGGAATGTTATGGGATTTGTTCGGTGTTGGGTTTGAACGCTATGCTGATGGCACCCTTCGCTGGAATGATTGTCTCAATTGGATGAAAGCAGGTATTCTCTACGCGGATCGTGTCTCAACCGTTTCCCCTAGCTATGCGCACGAGATTATGACCAGTCAGTTTGGTTGCGGTTTGGACCAGATTCTTCGGATGGAGTCAGGTAAGGTTTCAGGTATAGTTAATGGTATTGACGCAGATCTTTATAATCCTCAAACAGACCCACTTTTAGACTATCATTTTAATAAAGAAGATTTGTCTGGAAAAGCTCAAAACAAAGCAAAATTGCAAGAGAGAGTTGGGTTACCTGTGCGAGCAGATGTTCCGCTAGTTGGGATTGTCTCTCGATTGACACGCCAAAAAGGTTTTGATGTTGTTGTAGAAAGTTTGCATCGTTTCTTACAGGAGGACGTTCAAATAGTCCTTTTAGGAACAGGTGACCCAGCTTTTGAACATTCCTTCTCTTGGTTTGCTCAAGTCTATCCTGATAAGCTATCAGCAAATATCACTTTTGATGTCAAGCTTGCTCAAGAAATCTACGCAGCTTGTGACCTCTTCCTCATGCCAAGTCGTTTTGAACCATGTGGTTTGTCTCAAATGATGGCGATGCGCTATGGAACTCTACCATTGGTTCATGAAGTGGGTGGCTTGCGTGATACGGTTCAATCCTTCAATCCAATAGAAGGAACTGGAACTGGATTTAGCTTTGATAATTTAACACCTTACTGGCTTAACTGGAGTTTCCAAACAGCCTTGGATGTTTATAAGTACCAGCCGGACGTTTGGAGAAATCTACAAAAACAAGCTATGGAATGCGATTTCTCATGGGATACAGCCTGCAAATCTTACCTGGACTTGTACCATAGTTTAGTCAACTAATAGATAAAATCGTATGATTCTTTCATACGATTTTTGGGCTGTTTAGAAAGGAAAGCTTATGTCTCAAGTAAAAGGCTTGTGTGTCATGGACGTTGACGGCACCCTGATAGCAGAAGAAGTGATTGATCTTTTAGGAAAAGAAGCAGGTTGCGAAGAAGAAATATCGCAGATTACAAGCCAGGCAATGCGAGGTGAACTGGACTTTGAAACAAGCTTACGAGCGAGAGTGGCTTTGTTAAAAGGTCTTCCAGTTTCGGTCTTTGATACTGTCTTCAAATCCATCCATCTGTCCAAGAATGCTCAAGAATTTATCTCCGTACTTCAAAAGAAGGGCATTCTAGTCGGTCTAGTGTCTGGTGGATTTGCACCAATAGTTGAGAGATTAGCAAAATCCCTTGGTATCTCCTATTTCTCTGCCAACCAGTTGGAAGTCAAAGACGGTTTTTTAACAGGTCGACTAGTTGGTGAAATTGTGACAGGTCAAGAAAAACAAGTCACTCTTAAGAGATGGAGAAAGGAATTAGGACTTCCCAAAGAAAGAACGATTGCTATCGGCGATGGTGCCAATGACCTCTTGATGTTAAAGACAGCAGGATGTAGTATTGCATTTTGTGCCAAAGAAGTCGTAAAATCCGAGATAGCTTGCCATGTAGATACGAGGGATTTTTTGGAAGTTCTACCTTTGATTGATTTCTTAGAATGAGAGGGAACTATGAAAATTGTAATTGCACCCGATTCTTTTAAAGAAAGTTTGACGGCAGAAGAGGTAGCTCAAGCTATGAAAAGAGGATTCCAAAAATCGATAGCAGATGTAGAATGTCTGCTTTGCCCTGTAGGTGATGGTGGGGAAGGAACTGTAGACGCTATCCGACATTCTCTTGAACTCGAAGAAAAATGGCAAGAGGTTACGGGACCTTTTGGCCCAAAAGAATCCATGCGCTACTTTCAAAAAGGTCAAATAGCGCTCTTTGAAGTTGCTGACTTGGTTGGTCTTGGGAAGATTCCGCGGGAGAAACGAAATCCCCTTCACATCCAAACCAGAGGTATCGGAGAGTTGATTCGCCATCTCGTTGATCAAGGGATGAAAGAAATCTATATCGGTGTAGGTGGTACGGCTAGTAATGACGGTGGGATAGGCATTGCCGCTGGTTTAGGTTATCGTTTTTATGATAAGAATGGAAAAGAATTGCCAGCTTGCGGTCAGACTTTGCTTGAGTTCGAGTCAGTTTCAGACAGCGAGTTGTATAGGATACCTGAAGATGTGAAAATCCGCATTTTAGCAGATGTCGTGAGTCCTCTATGTGGTCTTCAAGGAGCGACCTATACATTTGGAAAACAAAAGGGCTTGGATCCTGCTTTGTTTGAGACAGTAGATTTGGCTATACAGCGGTTCTATGAAAAATTTTCACCATCAACCCTCTCTCTTAAAGGAGCAGGAGCTGGCGGTGGGATTTCGGCTGGGCTCTGTGCCTTTGCTGAGGCCACTATCGTATCTGGAATTGACACTTGTTTAGATTTGATTGATTTTGATAAGAAAGTTGCAGGGGCAGACTTGGTTATCGTTGGAGAAGGTCGACTGGACAGTCAAAGCTTTGTTGGAAAAGCTCCTATTGGTGTAGCAAAAAGAACCCCTAACGGAGTCCCTGTTATTGCTATTTGTGGTAGTTTTGCTGACGATTTGCCTCCCCTACCATTCGAAAATATACAAGCAGTATTCTCTATCCTAGAGAAAAGTGAACCTTTGGAAGATAGTCTGAAAAATGCAAGTCTCTATTTGGAGCACACAGCTACTAATATTGGTCGTTTGTTAAATTTGAGAAATCATTAACCAAACCATTTTTTCCAGATAGATTTTTTAGGAGCCTCTGCCTTTTTCTCCTCCCAGAGGCTTGAGAAAGCATGTCTAAGGTCCTTTTCGTCTACTTGAACAGGTTCATTTGTATGAATGACAAGACCAAAAGGAGAAGTGATATGGTCGTCTGAAACAATAGTCGCCTGACAGTTGCTTTCCTTTGCTTGCTTTAAGTAAAAGACCTGTTTGTCAAACTCGATATTTGGTGAGATTTTCACAAAAAGTTCCTCTACCTTTTCTTGAAAACCCTCTAAAATAGAGAAAAATCCATGTTCTAATTCAGGACTATTGGCAGTATTAATATCAGCGTAGCCAAGAACTCTTTCCTCAAAAGTGCCGAGATAGCGGCGTTGTTCGTCAGGGTTTAATTTCGGCCCACCATGAGCTTTTTCTAGTAGTTGTTTTGATAAATCTGTCATAAAAACAGTATATCACAAAAATCGCAAGAAAACAGACAAAAGAAAGCGATTACTTTATAAAGTTAAGGAAAATTTGCACAAAGATAACGTTTTTTCTTGAAAAACGCTTATTTTTAAGGTATCATAGAGGTGTAAAAAATTTAACTCAAAGGAGAGTAAAAAATGTCAATTATTACTGATGTTTACGCTCGCGAAGTCCTAGACTCACGCGGTAACCCAACACTTGAAGTAGAAGTTTATACTGAATCAGGTGCTTTCGGACGTGGTATGGTTCCATCAGGAGCTTCTACTGGTGAACACGAAGCAGTTGAACTTCGCGACGGTGACAAATCTCGTTACGGTGGTCTTGGTACACAAAAAGCTGTTGACAACGTAAACAACATCATTGCTGAAGCAATCATCGGCTACGATGTACGTGACCAACAAGCTATCGACCGTGCTATGATCGCACTTGACGGTACTCCTAACAAAGGTAAATTGGGTGCAAACGCAATTCTTGGTGTGTCTATCGCTGTAGCTCGTGCTGCTGCTGACTACCTTGAAATCCCACTTTACAGCTACCTTGGTGGATTCAACACTAAAGTTCTTCCAACTCCAATGATGAACATCATCAACGGTGGTTCTCACTCTGACGCTCCAATCGCTTTCCAAGAATTCATGATTGTACCTGCTGGTGCACCATCATTCAAAGAAGCTCTTCGTTGGGGTGCTGAAATCTTCCACGCTCTTAAGAAAATCCTTAAATCACGTGGTTTGGAAACTGCCGTAGGTGACGAAGGTGGATTCGCTCCTCGTTTCGAAGGAACTGAAGACGGTGTTGAAACTATCCTTGCTGCAATCGAAGCTGCTGGATATGTTCCTGGTAAAGACGTATTTATCGGATTTGACTGTGCTTCATCAGAATTCTACGATAAAGAACGTAAAGTTTACGACTACACTAAATTCGAAGGTGAAGGAGCTGCTGTACGTACTGCTGCAGAACAAATCGACTACCTTGAAGAATTGGTAAACAAATACCCAATCATCACTATCGAAGATGGTATGGACGAAAACGACTGGGACGGTTGGAAAGCTCTTACTGAACGTCTTGGCGGTAAAGTGCAATTGGTTGGTGACGACTTCTTCGTAACAAACACTTCTTACCTTGAAAAAGGTATTGCAGAAGGAGCTGCTAACTCAATCCTTATCAAAGTTAACCAAATCGGTACTCTTACAGAAACATTCGACGCTATCGAAATGGCGAAAGAAGCTGGTTACACTGCTGTTGTATCACACCGTTCAGGTGAAACTGAAGATTCAACAATCGCTGACATCGCAGTTGCAACAAACGCAGGACAAATCAAGACTGGTTCACTTTCACGTACAGACCGTATCGCTAAATACAACCAATTGCTTCGTATCGAAGACCAACTTGGTGAAGTAGCTGAATACCGTGGATTGAAATCATTCTACAACTTGAAAAAATAAAATAGTTCAGTGAACTATTTTATCCCGAACCTTGAAATTCAAAAGTTCGGCCGTTGATTTAACAACGTTTTAAGCCCCTCGGATTTTATCCGAAGGGCTTTTTGTATATAAAGGCAAAAAATAGAAAATAGTTTATGGTATAATAGACAAAAACACTTGAATTAGAAAGAAATTATGTCTAAAGAAATTGATATTGAGTATTACCACCAACTAGCACTGCAAAAGCAGAAGGAGCACCGCAAAGTGTTAGCTAATCTAAAGAAAAAACCTCCTAAAAACTTAGATAAGATTGCGCAGCAGATTCACCAAGAAGTCTTTGCTGAGATTGATTGTACTGCCTGTGCTAACTGTTGCAAGACTTTGGGGCCCGACTTTAAAGAAGCAGATATCACCCGTATCGCTAAGTACTTTAAGATGAAATTACCGGCTTTTGAAGCGGAATTCCTTCAGGTGGATGAAGATGGGGATAAAGTTTTCAAATCCATGCCTTGCCCCTTTCTAGGAGGAGACAATCTCTGCTCAATCTATGATGTTCGTCCCAAGGCCTGTCGTGAATTCCCACATACAGATCGCAAGAAGATTCATCAGATTAATCATCTGACAATCAAAAATACCTTGACCTGCCCAGCAGCCTATCTCTTTGTTGAGAAATTAAAAGATAAATTATAGAATTTACACCTTTAAATCTTGTACAAAGATTCTAGGGTGGAAGTATCCTGTATTTGTTAGAATATAGATAGAATTGAACACGGCCTAAAAGCTATGCGAAAAAGATAGAATTTCCTAGGATCAGAAGCTCCAGCGTCAATTTTCCTATTTTCACTTTGCTTTTAACGACCTTTGTATCTTGTGGAGGTAAGAAAAGAAGAATATGATGCATCAATTCAATCAAACCATGGATTATTTGGAGCAACAACTGACTGGAGAAGTGGATATGAAAAGATTTCAGCAGCTATCGGGCTATTCTTACCCTCTCTTTAGCAGGCTATTTTCTATCCTGGCAGATATGACATTAGCAGAATACTTGCGCAATCGCAGGCTATCAGAAGCTGTGACAGACTTGCGGGAAGGCTCTGAGAAAGTCATTGACATAGCAATGAAATACGGCTATGAGTCTGCTGACGCATTCAGCACAGCCTTCAAGAAATTCCATGGTGCGACCCCCTCAGAAGTTCGAAATGGAAAACCTTATCGGGTCTTTCCTAAGCTTCAATTATCCTTAAAAATCACAGGTGGAAAGAACATGGATATCAAGATTCAAAAGAAGCCTGCATTTACCGTGGCAGGCGTCCTATTGGAAGCTATTGACAATAGCAAATGCCCGTCTGCTTGGGAGTATCTCTATGCTCATCACAGCTTTGAAAGCCTAGAAAGTTTAGGTAGTAGCCAATCCTTTGGCGTCTGCTCGGATGTCAAAGAAGGCGAAATCATCAACTATATGGCTGCTTATGATGTGACGGATAAAACTAAAGCAGAAGAATTGGGTCTGTCAATCAAAGAAATCTCCGAAGCTGAATATGCAATCGTACCAGTCAAAGGCCCTATACCAGCAAGCATCCAACATGCTTGGAAATATGTCTTGGAGGTCTTTTTCCCAGAAACTGGCTATCGCCACTCAGGAGCGCCAGACTTTGAAGTCTATACTGAAGGAGACATGTCGTCACCAGACTATCAAATGGAACTCTGGATACCAGTGATTAAGAACTAGATAATTTTCTGACATTTTATAAAGATGCAAATCGAACTCTGTAGAAGATAGCTTTTACAGAGTTTTTCTTTGTTTGGGATTGGTAATTTCTGAGAAAAACAATAAATTTGATTTTACTTAAATTTAAGTATAAGGAATTTTTTAAGCATTTACTTGTATACTTTTCCAATCATCAAAGAAAGAGGTGTAAATATGAACTATCTAGTTATTCCAGCTTACGAACCTGACTACAATCTCATCAAATTGATTGAAAAGATTCACAACAGGAGCAATTTTTACATCATTGTCATTGATGATGGAAGTTCAGCAGAATGCCAAGACATTTTTGCTCAAGCAGAGGATTTTGCGACGGTGCTTCACCACCAGGTCAATCAAGGAAAAGGTCAAGCTCTGAAAACAGCTTTTGAGCACATTCAGTCTCTCAATAAGCCAGGGACTGTGGTTACAGCAGACGCAGATGGACAGCACAGGATCTGGGACATCTTTCGTAGCTTGACCAAATCAAATGAAAATCCTAATACACTTGTCCTTGGTGTCCGTGCCTTTACTGGCAAGGTTCCCTTGCGTAGTCGCTTTGGAAATAGCTTGACTCGTATCTTGTTTAAACTGCAAACGGGTGTCGCTGTATCCGACACACAGACAGGATTACGTGCCTTTTCAACGGATATGATCCCTTTTATGCTCAAGGTAGAAGGACAACGGTATGAATACGAGATGAACATGCTCCTCGAAGCAAGTCAAGTCTACCCAATCTTAGATGTTCCGATTGAAACAGTCTATATCAACGACAATGAGGCTTCTCACTTCCGACCTATTCGGGATGGCTTGATGATTTATAAAAATATTTTAAAGTTTGCGCTCTCGTCTTTTAGTAGTTTTATCGTAGATTATGTGGTCTACGCTCTCTCTATTCTATGCTTGAGCTTTATTCCGACAGGTCTGCGTGTTCTTCTCTCAAATGGTTTGGCACGTGTGACTAGCTCCATCTTTAACTTTTCTACCAACAAAAAATTGGTCTTCAAGAACAAGGCGAGCAGTTTTAAAACAGGATCAGGCTATTTTGGACTAGCTGTTGGCCTCTTTATCTTAGACACCATCCTGATTCGCCTCTTTAATTCAGGTCTTGGAGTCAATTTGCTGATTGCGAAGATACTTGTCGGAATCATGCTCTTTATCCTCTCTTGGACAGTTCAAACTCGCTTTATTTTCAAAGAAAGGACCTGTAGCCCATTATGAAAGTTTTAAAGAAACCCTATCTATACGCCTCGGTCTTGGGCTTGCTCCTGACAAGCTCCTTTACCTATTCGATGTTGAAGACCTTTGTACTCGCTGAAACGATTTCCACTGTATCCAATGCTGGCTCAACGTCTAACAACGCAGCAGCAAGTCAGGCAGCAAAAAATGCCCAAGTGACGGATACTAGCTATTCAGATGGAAATATCAGTGTCAACCTCACTGAAAAGACTGTGAATGAAACGCAAGTCTATGTGGCAGATATAACCCTTAGTTCATCGGATTATCTAAAAACAGCCCTAGCTCAAAACTCCTATGGAACCAACGTCACAGCTAAAACCTCTGTAACGGCTGCTGAAAACAATGCTATTCTAGCTGTCAACGGTGACTACTATGGAGCTAATAGCTCTGGTTATGTTATCCGTAATGGAGTTGTCTATCGGGACAGTGTCCGTGAAGACGCTAGTAACGGTGACCTTGCCATTTACAAGGACGGCTCCTTTAAAATCATCTACGAGGACCAAGTTTCAGCCGATCAGTTGGTTCAGGACGGTGTCGTCAATCTACTGGCATTTGGTCCGTCTCTAGTTGAGAATGGAGAAATATCCGTTGATACCAATACAGAAGTCGGTCAAGCCATGTCATCGAATCCTCGTACAGCCATCGGGATTATCAATGAAAATCACTACATCATCGTCGTTTCGGATGGTCGTACCGCTGAAAGCAAGGGCTTATCACTTTACCAGATGGCAGAAGTGATGAAATCTTACGGAGTGAAGACGGCCTATAACCTTGATGGTGGTGGTTCCTCAACTCTCTACTTTAACGGTCAGGTAATCAATAAGCCGACTACAGGTGGAAGCAAGATATCAGAAAGGGCGGTGAGTGATATTGTCTACATCGGTTACTAAAATCAAAAACAAACGCCTCAAAAAGACACTCGTTGGCTATAGCCTTCTCACTATTTTCTTCTTTGCATTTAGCCGTATCTACGAGTCCCTTAGTTTTGGGGAGACGTCGCTTCATATGCACTATCTCTTTGCAGTTCCTCTACTAGGGGGCATAGTTCTAGCATTATTGTTGAAAATCATGCCAAACTTAGGACGAATCAGCCTAAACTCGTGGAACTCGGCAGTTGCAATCCTAACAGCTGGAATGCTCTTTCGAGGAATTGTCAATCTATCAGGTCGTTCAACGACCTTAGATCAACCCTACTGGTATGTTGGCCTAGCCTTTGCTATTTTGGCTATCGCCTCGCTTTTCTTTCATAAGAAACACAGTAAGGAATTAGCTTAAAAATTGAAAACTGGTTGTTGAGAAAAACAGCCAGTTTTCTTGTTGAAGTTCATGACTATAGATCACAAATACCCATATTTTTTGTTTGGATATTATGGGGCATGAGAATAGTTTTCTCGGTATACTAGTCTCATAGAAGATAAGGAGGCAGGAATATGCAGATGTATTTTGGAGATGTATCACTTTGTTATAGCTATTCATTGGCAATGGCACTGGATGCCTATGGCTATGACTTTAAAGCAGACTTTCTAGAGGCAATCATGGTGATGGGAAATGGCGCTAGTATCGTAAAGGAAGATGACCAGCACCCTCTAGTATTCTTTGATAACGGAATGCCAGATCTTTCCATCTCCCATTCCTTAAAAATACTTGGGTTTGACTATGAGGACTTCTATCTAAAGGATGGAGCGGAAGTAGATTTGGAAGAGATAAAAAGAAAGTTGGAAACCTTTCTGACTAATGGACCTGTCGTACTGGGACCTCTTGATATGGGCCATCTGACTTACAATCCTAATCATACAATCCTTTATGGTGTGGATCACTTCGTAACCGTGTATGACATTGATCATCAGCACCTCTATTTGCATGATCCAGCTGGTTTTGCCTGCATGAAGGTTGCTTTTAATGACATATTAGAAGCCTGGAAGGCAGAGACTATTGACTATAAGCGTGGAGCTTATTCCATGTGGGGAAATTTTAAGAAGGTCAAGAGTCCTAGTCAGACTGAAATCTATCAGGAAACAGCAAGGATTATGAAAAACCGATATCTGAATGGTCAAAGTGGTGTTTTGGAATGTTATGCAAAAGCAGTTGCTGAAAACGGCTTAAATACCGAGCAAAAACAATTGCATCAGTACTTCAGCTTTAAACTTGCTGCTGTTCGAAATCTCTATCTCAGTAAATTCTTAAAAGATCATGATTCCGAAGGAGCAAGATTAAAAGAGAAATTAGCTGCTTTATTTGGCCAAGCCCATCTTTCATGTTTAAAAGAAGATTATCAAGGACTAGCCCGCTTGCTCTATCAAATAGCAGAAGTGGATGGTCGCTTTAAAGATTTATATGTAAATAAACAAGTTTAGGGACGCTCCTAACTTTAATAAAATGGCCAGTAAAAGCAGTTTTTCGTAAAATGAAGAACTGCTTTTTGATTATGGTATAATGAAGTGAGGAAATAGCTTATTCTACTTGAAAATGAAGGGAGACCGCCTATGCCTAGACCAAAAACAAAAGAGGAATTAGTGCTAGCCTCTAAGGAAAATTATGAGAAGCTCAATCTCCTCATTTCTCAGTTGAGTCAGGAAGAGTTGAAGATTCCATTTGATTTTTCAAAAGACCAAAAGAAAAAAGAAGCTCACTGGAAAAGAGATAAAAATCAACGGGATGTCCTGATCCATCTCTATGAATGGCATCAGTTACTTTTGACCTGGGTAGATTCTAATCAAACAGGTCATGAGAGACCTTTTCTCCCTGAGCCTTATAATTGGAAAACTTATGGGGAAATGAATGTCGCTTTTTGGAAGAAGCACCAGAGAACGTCCTTAGAAGAAGCCACCAAACTCCTCAATCAATCGCATAAAGAGGTTTTAGAGTTGATGGAAGGCTTCAGCAATGACCAACTCTTTACCAAAGGTATCTATAAATGGACGGGTGGGACAAGTCTAGGCTCCTACTTTGTGAGTGCCACCTCCAGTCACTATGACTGGGCTCTGAAAAAACTCAAAGCTCATCAGAAAAATTGTAAGAAACGTTAATTGAAGTGCTCATGAGGTTTAGAAAAGGTTCTTCTAAGCTACGAATAGCTTCATTCTCGTGATTTTTGATTTATTCTAGCTTTAGAATCCTTCAAAAATTAAAATTTAAAGCTGTCATAGACTTAGAATAGCCCTTAAACATTTATTTTATAGTAATTCTAAGTTTAGAATTACAATGATATTAAAACAATCAGACTGTTCGATTCTTAGAATGCCTTCATTCTGAGAAATGTTGACTAGAAAATCCTTAGAATGCTTTTTTTCTGATATAGGATGATAGATAAATAGGGGAGATAATGATCATACAAAAAGTGAAAGTTAGAAAAGAGTTAGTGTCCCTCTGTTTGGGGGAGTTCACAGCCGTCCTATCCTTTTGGTTTTGTTTTTTCCTTTTGAAAAATCGGCTTAGTGATTGGAATGGTTTGATCTCTATTCTTTATCCTTTGTCTTTACTGACATTTATATTGCTTCAAGGAACGATATATTTGATGTGTGGGAAGTCGATAGGTTGGACTGATTCCAGCTAAGATATCTTCCAGCTGATTTCTATGGGTGATAAAGTTAAAACATATTTGGCAGGTCTGATAATATAAAAGAGAAATGGAGATTGGTATTATGTTGAAAGAAAAATATGGAGGTTTATTTCATATATCGGATGATGACTACGAAAAAACTGCTACCCACTATGATGAGTATTTAGCAATTTTCCATAACTTAGTGCAAGGTGATATATTTGATACCGATAATCTAAGAGAACGGATTGAGAAATCAAATCCATGGAAAAATTCTGGTTACTCTGATGGTAAGTATGAATTCATTAGCTTGGCTGGTACGGATTGTGATATCCTTGCTCCCTTGTTGATTGATAATATTGAGAATAGTCAACAAGAAGATGCTAAAGAGGTAATACAAGCAAGATTTAAAGATTTTGAGCATGCTTTTGATGGCAATTTTATTAATCCACGAGTTATTCTATTGGGAATCAATCCTAAAATGTCTTCCGAACATGATTCGTATGGATTAAAAGATACCGTATATAAAGAACCCTTTAATACAAATCGTCCAATCCTTGAAAATGATTACTATTATGGCGATAGTAGTATTTTCTACGCTAAAATGAAGGAACATAAAGAACATCAAGCTCTCAAAGATATTCATTCAAAAATGATTAGTAACGAGGATGAAGTAACGCCTGTAGCTCTTTGGGAATTTTTTCCTTATGCATCCGAGGGAGAAACTGTTTGGCAGAAGGGCTACTCAATCTCTAAGTCGCTTAAACGATATTTTCAATTAAAGGAAATATTACTTAGTCAAATTTGGATGGTATGCTTGTTAACTTATACAATAAAACATTCAGAAAAACATTCAGAAAAATTATTCTTGTTTTTAAGAAAGAATAACCAGGACTTTCGAAGTCACTTCTTAAACAAATATTTTGAAGCAATTCAAATAATGAATAAGGAAAACATAAAAGTTTTATCAAAGAAATCAGGTTCATCGAAATATCTCTCAAATGGTAATGTGAAACCATTCTTTAAAGAATCATTGACAAATGTTCGAACAGATACTGTCGAAAAATTCTTTAAAGATTTATGGGGCATTTCATCAAGCACTGAGTAGCAAAAGAGAACAATACGACAACAATTGATTTCAATAAAGTATGCCGATAGGTTGTCCATAGTAGCGAAAAGTTATATATTCTTGTCGTATTATATGGAGGGGATACTAGCATCAATTATTTGAATTTGGAATCACATAAAATTTTAACTTGCTCTTTAGAAAGGAAACTCAATGTCCTACAAATTTCTACTCTTCGATCTTGACCATACTCTTCTTGATTTTGATGCTGCTGAGGATGTGGCTTTGACGCAACTTCTAAAGGAAGAAGGAGTTGCGAACATTCAAACCTATAAAGACTATTATGTTCCTATGAACAAGGCTCTCTGGAAGGACTTGGAGCAAAAGAAAATCAGTAAACAAGAACTGGTTAACACGCGCTTTTCTCGTCTATTTGCCCATTTTGGACAGGAAAAAGACGGTAGGTTACTTGCCCAGCGTTATCAATTTTACTTAGCCCAACAGGGACAAACTCTTTCGGGTGCTCATGAACTCTTGGACAGCCTCATCGAACGTGATTATGACTTGTATGCTGCGACAAATGGCATTACTGCCATTCAGACGGGACGTTTGGCTCAATCTGGTCTGGCTCCCTATTTCAACCAAGTCTTTATCTCCGAGCAATTGCAAACGCAAAAGCCTGATGCACTATTCTATGAAAAAATCGGTCAGCAGATTGCAGGATTTGATAAAGAAAAGGCCCTGATGATTGGAGATTCCCTAACATCTGATATTCAAGGTGGCAATAATTCTGGAATTGACACTATATGGTACAATCCCCATCATCTGGAAAATCACACACAAGCCCAGCCGACTTATGAAGTTCATTCTTACCAAGACTTACTGGATTGTTTGGATACTATCTAGTGCTGTTCCTAAGAGGTGTTGATGTGGAAACTAAAATCATTGAAGAGATTGACAACGTACTAAATATCATCGAACAGTATCAGTTAAAAGGTGTGGTTGCCCAAGTAAATTCGTTAAAAGAGTTAAAGTATATCATAAGCAATCATATAGAGCTAAGTACTCGAGAGAAGATGAATATCCACTATTCACTCTTTCTCCCTAGGGGTGGTTTATCTGAACTCTACTATATGGACGCTAATCGTGAACGGATGATGTCTGTAAATAAACAACTTTCCTATGCTATTGATACAATCGAAAAGTTTTTAATGGCTGGTTGATACTGTGAATACTCATGTCAAATAATAGGGTCAATAACAGTATATATAAGAACTGTAAAAAGTGGTTTAGATAGCCACTTTTTGCTATAATAGAAGCAGTAAAAACGAAGGAGTTGGCGATGCAACACTCATCTTGGCATACTTTGATTAAGGAGCAATTACCTGAGGGTTATTTTGGGAAAATCAATAAATTTATGAACCAGATCTATGCTCAGGGAATTGTTTATCCACCTAAGGAAAAGGTTTTTCAGGCTCTATTGACTACACCGCTTGAAGAAGTTAAGGTGGTGATTCTAGGGCAAGACCCCTATCACGGGCCAGGTCAGGCTCAGGGCTTGAGTTTTTCTGTTCCTGACTCTATCCCAGCTCCGCCATCCTTGCAAAATATCTTGAAAGAATTGTCAGATGACATCGGCGTTAAGAAATCCCATGATTTAACTGCTTGGGCTGAACAAGGAGTCTTACTTCTCAATGCTTGTTTGACCGTTCCTGCTGGGCATGCCAATGGTCATGCTGGGCAGATATGGGAGCCTTTTACAGATGCTGTGATTCGGGTTGTCAATCATCTAGATAGACCTGTAGTCTTTGTACTCTGGGGCGCTTATGCACGCAAGAAGAAGGCCTTGGTTACCAATCCACACCACTTGATTATCGAATCAGCCCATCCCAGTCCTTTATCTGTTTTCAGAGGATTTTGGGGTTCCAAGCCTTTTTCCAAGGCTAATGCATTTTTAAAAGAGACAGGACAAGTGCCAATCGATTGGCTTAGATAAGGAGAAATTATGCCTCAGTTAGCGACGATTTGCTACATTGATAACGGAAAAGAACTGCTCATGCTGCATCGCAATAAAAAGCCCAATGATGTCCATGAAGGCAAATGGATTGGTGTGGGTGGTAAGCTAGAACGAGGTGAGACTCCTCAGGAGTGCGCAGCGCGTGAAATCCTCGAAGAGACCGGCCTCAAAGCCAAGCCAGTTCTAAAAGGAGTCATCACTTTTCCAGAATTCACGCCAGATTTAGACTGGTACACCTATGTTTTTAAGGTGACAGAGTTTGAAGGTGAGTTGATTGACTGCAATGAGGGGACGCTAGAATGGGTTCCCTATGATGAAGTTTTGAGCAAGCCAACTTGGGAGGGTGACCACACCTTTGTTGAGTGGCTTTTAGAGGACAAACCCTTCTTTTCAGCTAAGTTTGTTTATGATGGGGATAAATTGTTGGATACTCAAGTTGATTTCTATGAATAAAGGAGAAAGCAGATGTTATTAATCAAAAATGGTCGTGTAATGGATCCCAAGTCTGGTTTGGATCAAGTGTGTGATGTTTTGATCCAAGATGGGAAAATTGTCAAAATTGCGTCTGAAATCAAGAAAGAAGGAGCAGGGATGCTTGATGCTACAGGTCTTGTGGTTGCACCTGGACTAGTGGATATTCATGTCCATTTCCGTGAACCTGGTCAAACCCACAAGGAAGATATCCATACGGGTGCCCTAGCAGCTGCTGCAGGTGGTTTTACAACGGTTGTCATGATGGCTAATACCAATCCAACCATCTCAACCGTGGATACTTTGCAAGAAGTTCTCCAGTCTGCTGCCAAGGAAAAGATTAACGTCAAAACGGTTGCAACTATTACCAAGAACTTTAATGGTAAAGACTTGACTGACTTTAAGGCGCTTTTAGAAGCAGGTGCCGTTGGTTTCTCAGATGACGGTATTCCACTCGAAAGCAGCAAGGTTCTCAAAGAAGCCTTGGAAACTGCTAAAAAACTTGGCACCTTTGTTTGTCTACACGAGGAAGATCCCGGCTTGAACGGTATTCTTGGCTTTAATGAAAACATCGCTAAAGACCACTTCAAGATCTGTGGTGCGACAGGGGTAGCAGAATACGCTATGATTGCGCGTGATGTCATGATTGCGTACGCCACTAAAGCACATGTTCATATTCAGCATTTGTCTAAGGAGGAAAGTGTCAAAGTAGTAGAGTTTGCTCAAGGTTTGGGGGCCCAAGTCACAGCAGAAGTGGCACCACAACATTTTTCTAAGACAGAAACTCTTCTTTTAACTCAAGGTAGCAATGCCAAAATGAACCCTCCGCTTCGTTTGGAGTCAGACCGCCGTGCCGTTATCGAGGGCCTCAAGTCAGGCGTCATCACTGTGATTGCGACAGACCACGCGCCTCACCATGCAGATGAGAAAAATGTAGAAGATATCACCAAAGCGCCATCTGGTATGACTGGCTTGGAAACCTCTCTTTCTCTTGGTTTGACTTATTTGGTGGAAGCTGGTGAGCTAAGCTTGATGGAATTGCTTGAAAAAATGACTGTCAATCCAGCCAAACTTTACAACTTTGAAGCAGGCAACTTAGCTGAAAATGGTCCAGCGGATATCACTATCTTTGATGACAAGGCTGATCGGACTGTTGGTCCAAACTTCGCTTCAAAATCAGCCAATTCTCCATTTATCGGGGAAACTTTAAAAGGGCAGGTCAAATATACTATCTGTAAGGGACAAATCGTCTATCAAAACTAGATGGGACTCTGCTCTATAAACTATAAGAATAGAGAGGACTTATGTACCCAACCCATCAATTTAAAGATAAGTTTGTCTTATTTCTTAAGATATTTTTCCCTATCCTGATTTATCAATTTGCCAATTATTCTGCCTCTTTTGTTGATACAACCATGACTGGGCAGTACAATACCATGGACTTGGCTGGTGTGTCTATGGCAACGAGTCTATGGAATCCTTTCTTTACTTTTTTAACAGGGATTGTTTCGGCCATGGTTCCCATCATAGGCCATCATCTGGGACGGGGCAAAAAGGAAGAAGTGGCATCTGATTTTTACCAATTTATCTATTTAGTTTTCGGACTGTCTTTGGTCTTGCTTGGCATGGTAGTATTCTTAGCGCCGCCTGTCTTAAACCATATCGGACTAGAAACTCAAGTGGCGGCAGTTGCAGTTTCCTATCTTTGGTACCTTTCTATCGGGATTATTCCCTTGTTGTTGTTCAGTGTCATTCGGTCATTGTTAGATTCTCTTGGTTTGACCAAGCTTTCGATGTATCTCATGCTCCTATTACTTCCGCTCAATAGTGGTTTTAACTATCTCTTGATATATGGAGCCCTTGGTTTTCCTGAGCTTGGTGGTGCAGGAGCAGGGCTAGGAACTTCGCTAGCCTATTGGGTTTTATTGGGCATTTCCCTGCTTGTTTTGTTCAAACAAAAAAGATTAAAAACGTTACATCTTGAAAAACGTATTCCACTAAATATAGATAAAATCAAGGAAGGTGTTCGATTAGGTCTACCAATCGGAGGAACCGTATTTGCTGAAGTCGCTATTTTCTCCGTGGTGGGACTAATCATGGCTAAGTTTTCATCGCTCATCATCGCTAGCCACCAGTCAGCTATGAACTTTTCGAGTCTTATGTACGCTTTTCCCATGAGTATTTCCTCTGCTATGGCGATTGTTGTGTCTTATGAGGTTGGGGCTAAACGTTTTGAGGATGCAAAAACATATGCTCGTCTGGGGAGAGTAACCGCCCTTATTTTTGCAGGTCTTACCCTGTCTTTTCTCTATATTTTTAGAGATCGTGTAGCAAGTCTATATGGAAATGACCCTCAGTTTATTGAAACAACTGCTGTATTTCTAACCTACAGTCTCTTTTTCCAGTTAGCTGATACCTTTGCGGCTCCGCTCCAAGGAATTTTAAGAGGCTATAAGGACACTATCGTTCCTTTCTATCTTGGCTTAATCGGATATTGGGGAGTAGCGATACCTCTAGGATACCTACTAGATCAGGTAACTGACTTAGGGGCATTTGCTTACTGGATTGGGTTAATTGCCAGCTTGATTGTTTCTGGTTGTTTGTATCAATGGCGTTTGAAAACCGTAATGAAAAGATTGAGCTAATTTTAAGAAATTATCCTGAAAAACAACTTTGTGAAAAAATGCTCTAACTAGAGAGAATCCCTGTTTTAACAGGGATTTATTTTTTTATATTGTGAAATTTTATTAGCCATATACTTTGACAGCGTATACTAAAAAAGGTAAAATAGTAAGGTAAGTACAAAGTTAGAAAGGCAAGATTATGTCAACTTTAGATAAAAATCTTTTGCTAGAGATGTTCCGTAAGATGGAAGAAATCCGTCGCATGGACTTAAAAATCGCTCAGTTAGTGAAAAAGGGAAAAGTTCCCGGTATGACACACTTTTCTGTCGGAGAGGAAGCTGCTAACGTCGGAGCGATGCTGGCTCTCAATCCAGATGATCTGATTACCTCAAATCACCGTGGACATGGACAGGCTATTGCCAAAGGGATTGATCTCAACGGAATGATGGCTGAAATCCTCGGGAAATACACTGGAACCTGTAAAGGAAAAGGTGGTTCTATGCATATCGCCGACCTTGATGCTGGTAACCTTGGTGCCAATGGTATCGTTGGTGGTGGTATGGGAATAGCTGTTGGCGCAGCCCTCAGTCAGCAAATGCAACATACTGGAAAAATCGTTGTCTGCTTCTTTGGAGATGGTGCGACCAACGAAGGTGTTTTCCACGAAGCAGTGAACATGGCTTCTATTTGGAAACTTCCTGTTATTTTCTACTGCATTAACAACGGTTATGGAATCTCTGCAGATATCAAGAAAATGACCAATGTAGAACACATCCATCAACGTAGTGCGGCATATGGAATTCCTGGAATGTTTATCGAAGATGGAAACAATGTCATCGATGTCTATGAAGGATTTAAGAAGGCTGTTGATCATGTTCGTGCTGGTAATGGCCCAGTCTTGATCGAAAGTGTAACCTATCGCTGGCTTGGTCACTCATCATCTGACCCTGGTAAATATCGTACCCGTGAAGAAGTGGAATTGTGGAAACAAAAAGACCCAATCGAAAACCTTCGCAAGTACCTCGTTGAAAATAATATTGCAAATGCCGAAGAATTGGAAGAAATTCAAGCGCAAGTTAAGGAAGCAGTAGAAGCTTCTGTTAAATTTGCAGAAGAAAGTCCATTCCCACCACTTGAATCAGCATTTGAAGATATTTACGCAGACTAAGGAGAAAGAGTTAAAAATGGAAACAAAAACAATGTCGTTCCGTGACACCATTATCCTTGCTATGTCTGAGGAAATGCGTCGCGATGAAAATGTATTCTTGATGGGAGAAGACGTCGGTGTCTTTGGAGGAGACTTCGGAACTTCTGTTGGAATGCTTGAAGAATTTGGTCCAGAACGTGTCCGTGACTGTCCGATTTCTGAAGCTGCCATCTCTGGAGCAGCAGCAGGAGCAGCAATGACAGGTCTTCGTCCAATCGTCGATATGACCTTCATGGACTTTTCAGTTATTGCCATGGACAATATCGTCAACCAGGCCGCTAAAACGCGTTACATGTTTGGTGGGAAAGGTCAGGTTCCAATGACTGTCCGTTGTGCAGCAGGTAACGGAGTTGGTTCTGCAGCCCAACACTCGCAATCACTAGAGTCTTGGTTTACTCACATTCCTGGACTGAAAGTTGTAGCACCAGGTACACCTGCGGACATGAAAGGACTCCTCAAGTCTTCTATTCGTGATAACAACCCTGTTATCATTCTTGAGTACAAGTCAGAATTTAACCAAAAAGGGGAAGTGCCAGTTGATCCAGACTACACAATCCCACTAGGAGTTGGGGAAATCAAACGTGAAGGTACAGATGTAACAGTTGTTACTTACGGTAAAATGCTTCGCCGTGTGGTTCAAGCTGCTGAAGAATTAGCTGAAGAAGGAATTTCAGTTGAAATTGTGGACCCACGTACCCTTGTTCCACTTGATAAGGATATCATCATTAACTCAGTGAAGAAGACTGGTAAGGTCGTTCTGGTTAACGACGCCCACAAAACAAGTGGTTATATTGGAGAGATTTCAGCTATTATTTCGGAATCAGAAGCATTTGATTATCTAGACGCACCAATCCGCCGCTGTGCAGGAGAAGATGTGCCAATGCCTTATGCACAAAACCTAGAAAATGCAATGATACCAACGGTTGAAAGCATCAAAGATGCAATCCGAAAAACTTATAATAAAGAATAATACATAATATAAGTTATGTAAATTATAAGAATTTCTGACTTACTAACTTGAGTTATATTTTGTATCCAAGTTGTGTGTAAAGTTGCGACAATTTTTTGACGAATCGATAATATTCGACAAAAAACTTAGTAAGTCTACTAGGTTGGCCGCCAGATAGCGGCAACCGTAGTAACTTGAGATACGTTCCGTGTCCAAGTTACTTGTAGAGTTGAACACGGGCTAAAAGCTCGGAAAAAAGATAAATCTCCTTGACTTCATCGAAGTCTGCGTCGATTTCCTATTTTTCAGTCGCTTTTTACGCCCTTTGTATCATAAATAGAATTGGAGAGGTCATGGCTGATGACAAGCTAAGAGCGACTCCTGCGGCTAGAAAGTTAGCGGATGATCTAGGGATCAACCTCTACGACGTTTCTGGCTCAGGTGCAAACGGTCGTGTCCACAAAGAAGACGTGGAAACTTATAAAGACACAAATGTGGTTCGCATTTCGCCACTTGCAAAACGAATTGCCCTCGAACATAACATTGCTTGGCAGGAAATCCAAGGAACAGGTCATCGCGGTAAAATCATGAAGAAGGACGTTTTGGCCTTGCTTCCTGAAAATATTGAAAACGACACCATCAAGTCTCCTGCTCAAATCGAAAAAGTGGAAGAGGTTCCAGATACTATCACTCCTTATGGTGAGATTGAGCGTATTCCAATGACACCAATGCGTAAGGTTATCGCCCAGCGTATGGTTGAATCCTACCTAACCGCGCCAACTTTCACACTCAACTATGATGTTGATATGTCAGAAATGTTGGCTCTTCGTAAGAAGGTTCTTGATCCAATCATGGAAGCAACTGGGAAGAAGACTACTGTAACCGACCTTCTTTCTCTCGCTGTTGTAAAGACCCTTATGAAACACCCTTACATCAATGCTTCATTGACAGAAGATGGCAAGACCATTATCACTCACAACTATGTCAACCTTGCTATGGCGGTTGGTATGGATAATGGTCTAATGACACCAGTTGTCTATAATGCTGAAAAAATGAGCTTGTCAGAGTTGGTTGTAGCCTTTAAGGATGTCATTGGTCGTACCTTGGATGGTAAATTGGCTCCAAGTGAACTGCAAAATTCAACCTTCACAATCAGTAACTTGGGAATGTTTGGTGTTCAGTCCTTTGGTCCGATTATTAACCAACCCAACTCAGCAATTCTCGGGGTGAGCTCAACAGTAGAGAAACCTGTAGTTGTCAATGGTGAGATTGTTATTCGTCCTATCATGAGCCTAGGATTAACCATTGACCACCGTGTCGTAGATGGTATGGCTGGTGCTAAGTTTATGAAAGACTTGAAAGCCTTAATTGAGAACCCAATCTCAATGTTGGTTTAAAAATACAGTATTTATTTTTAGAGATATAGATAAAGGAAGTAAGACATGGCCTTAGAAGTAATTATGCCAAAAGCCGGCGTGGATATGACAGAAGGACAAATCGTCCAATGGAATAAGAAAGTCGGAGAATTTGTAAAAGAAGGAGAAATCCTTTTGGAAATCATGACTGACAAAGTCAGCATGGAATTGGAAGCCGAAGAAGATGGATACTTGATTGCCATCCTCAAAGGAGATGGTGAAACAGTCCCTGTAACGGAAGTTATCGGTTACCTTGGTGAAGAAGGGGAAAACATCCCAACAGCTGGAGCAGCTACGCCAGAAGCTAGCCCGGCGCCTGCAGTTAGTGCCTCAAACGAAGACGGCAAGAGCGATGATGCCTTTGATATCGTTGTGATTGGTGGGGGTCCTGCTGGTTATGTAGCAGCCATTAAAGCTGCCCAACTTGGTGGTACGGTTGCCCTTGTTGAGAAATCTGAACTTGGTGGAACTTGCTTGAACCGTGGCTGTATCCCAACTAAGACCTACCTTCACAACGCTGAAATCATCGAAAACATCGGTCATGCAGCAAATCGTGGTATTGTCATTGAAAATCCAAACTTCACTGTAGATATGGATAAACTTTTAGAAACTAAATCTAAAGTTGTCAATACCTTGGTAGGTGGTGTTGCAGGTCTTCTTCGTAGCTACGGAGTTACTGTTCATAAGGGAATTGGTACCACCACTAAAGATAAGAATGTCTTGGTTAATGGTTCAGAATTGCTTGAAACCAAGAAAATTATCCTTGCCGGTGGTTCTAAAGTCAGCAAGATTAACGTTCCTGGTATGGAATCATCACTTGTAATGACCAGTGATGACATTCTTGAAATGAACGAAGTCCCAGAAAACCTCGTTATCATCGGTGGTGGCGTTGTCGGTATCGAACTCGGTCAAGCCTTCATGACATTTGGTTCAAAAGTAACTGTTATCGAAATGATGGACCGTATCGTTCCAGCTATGGATGCGGAAGTTTCTAAGAATCTTCGCTTGATTCTTGAGCGTAAGGGTATGACCATCTTGACAGGTACAAAATTGCAAGAAATCATCGAAGAAAATGGTCAACTTCGTATCAAGGTTGAAGGAAAAGACGATATCATCGCAAGCAAAGCACTCCTTTCAATCGGTCGTGTGCCAGACCTTGAAGGAATTGGCGATGTTGAGTTTGAATTGGATCGTGGACGCATCAAGGTCAATGAATACATGGAAACTTCTGTTCCAGGTATCTACGCACCAGGTGACATCAACGGTACTAAAATGTTGGCGCACGCAGCCTTCCGCATGGGTGAAGTTGCCGCTGAAAATGCCCTCAAAGGAAATCATGCTGTTGCCAAATTGAACTTGACTCCTGCAGCCATCTACACTCTCCCTGAAGTAGCAGCAGTAGGTTTGACTGAAGAACAAGCTCGTGAGAAATACGATGTAGCCGTCGGTAAATTCAACTTTGCTGCGAACGGTCGTGCCATTGCTTCTGATGCAGCTCAAGGTTTCGTAAAAGTCATCGCTGATAAGAAATACGGAGAAATCCTTGGTGTGCACATCATTGGTCCTGCAGCTGCTGAATTGATAAACGAAGCATCAAGTATCATCGAAATGGAAATCACTGTTGAAGAAATGCTTAAGACAATCCACGGACACCCAACCTACTCTGAAGTGATGTACGAAGCATTTGCGGATGTTTTAGGAATGGCTATCCATTCACCTAAGAAAAAATAAATAAGTTTTTCAACTAAATTTTCTTAAAGTAGTACGGACGGCAGCGACCTCTATTAGAGTTCCATGCCTAAAAAGTGAGCCTCTTGTCTCAATTTTTCCGAGAAATGTAACGATAACACGTTACATTTCTTTTTGCCACTTCAGAAAATTGGATTGCTATGAACAGAATTTAAAAACTAAATTTTTGGAAATACTATGAAATATATTATCAATCATTCAAACGACACTGCCTTTAATATTGCCTTGGAAGAATACGCCTTTAAACACCTTTTGGATGAGGATCAAATCTTCCTTCTTTGGATTAACAAGCCTTCTATCATTGTTGGTCGTCACCAGAATACTATCGAAGAAATCAACCGTGATTATGTTCGCGAAAATGGCATTGAGGTGGTTCGCCGTATCAGTGGTGGTGGAGCTGTTTACCACGATTTGAACAACCTCAACTACACCATCATTTCAAAAGAAGATGAAAACAAGGCCTTTGACTTCAAGAGCTTCTCAACTCCAGTTATCAATACCTTGGCTCAACTAGGCGTTAAAGCTGAGTTCACAGGCCGTAATGACCTAGAAATTGATGGCAAAAAATTCTGTGGCAATGCCCAGGCCTATATCAATGGCCGTATCATGCACCACGGTTGCTTGTTATTTGACGTCGATTTATCAGTCCTTGCAAATGCCCTTAAGGTTTCAAAGGATAAATTTGAGTCAAAAGGTGTGAAATCCGTCCGTGCCCGTGTGACCAATATTATCAATGAACTACCAGAAAAAATCACAGTTGAAGAATTCCGTGATTTGCTATTGGAATACATGAAAAAAGAGTACCCAGAGATGACTGAATACGTCTTTTCTGAGCAAGAATTGGCTGAAATCAATCGTATCAAGGATACCAAGTTCGGTACTTGGGACTGGAACTACGGTAAATCACCAGAATTTAACGTCCGTCGTGGGACAAAATTCACCAGTGGTAAGGTTGAAATTTTTGCTAATGTCGTCGAATCAAAAATCCAAGATATCAAGATTTATGGAGATTTCTTTGGTATTGAAGACGTTGCTGCAGTAGAAGATGTCCTTCGTGGCGTGAAATACGAACGAGAAGATGTCCTTAAAGCTCTTGAAACTATTGACATTACACGCTACTTTGCTGGTATTAGTCGTGAAGAAATTGCTGAAGCAGTAGTGGAATAAATCAAAAAGAAGCTGTTTATTTTAGCAGCTTCTTTTTACGAGTTATTGATTTACATAATTTATTTTATGTAATTTATAAATTGTCCAGAGCATTCTTTTGTTCATCGTTGACGATATGAGTATAGAGGTCAGTGACTTGTGTACTGGCGTGTCCTAGCTGGTGGCTAACCAACACTTGCGATTTAGTTGCATCATAGAGCCTAGTTGCTAGGGTATGGCGCAGTTTGTGGGGAGTTACACGCACTTTGAAGTCCTCAGAGTACTTAGCAACCATCTTTTCCACGCTGGAAGCATCGATACGATTGGGAACACCTCGATAGAGTGTCAAAAAGAGTGCAGTATCCGTCTTTTCCGTCTTATAGCATTGATTCCGAATAGCTAGATAATTCTCTAGGTAAGGCTTAGCAAAGGCAGCGACATTGACCGAGTCACGTTTACCACCTTTTCGAGTGACATCAATGACCATCATTTTTAAATTGAGATCTCTTAGATCCAGATTAACAGCTTCAGATAGGCGGACACCAGATGCTAGGAGAAGGGCGATGATGGCCAAATCACGTTCTTTATTTTTGTTAAATGATGAAAGAGCTCGATTTGAGAGCTGTTGTGGGTACTCCTGGTCGATATAAGTCAGGAACCCTTCTGTTTCATCACCTAGAAAGAGTTTTTGCTTGATGTTTTCAGCTCTAGCAGCAAGTGTTTCTTTCTTTTTCTTGGTTGAAACTTTCTTCATTACATTACGATAGAAATAAGGTTCCCCTTGGTCGTTTTCAACCTCCTCTGTTAGATACTTGTAAAGACTAGAAAGTGCCGACAAAGTCCGATTAATGGTCGTCTGAGAGACACCTTGTTTGGTTGTATTGGCATTCAGCAATGGACGTTCACGTAGATATAGGATAAAAGCTTCCATATCTTTCTTAGACATATTTTCCAAGACAGATAAAGGAATGTCAGACATTTTATCAGCATTTGAAATACCAGACTCCAAAACCCAGCTGAAAAATCGATCGTATTCCTTGAGGTATTCGTACAAGGTTGTAAAACTGTAGGGCACAGCAAGCTTTGATTGGTAGTATTCCAGAACATACCAGGGCATGATTTGTTTTAGTTTATCGATTCGTTCCAGTAAAATCTCACGTTTCATGTATTTTCTCCAAAATTAAGTCTACTAGTAGTATAGCATAGACTTACATATTTTTCAAGAAAATTATAGTTTTTCGGAAAGATGTTATAGGGGACATAAATCCAAAGAAAAGTATAGCCCCTTAACCTTTTGACATTGTCTATACATCATCATACTTGAGTAACATATTCGGAATCTTTTCTTCAAGACTCTTGCGAACTTTACCTTGAATTGCAGTGTCCATTTGGCTGTTTATGCTTGTAATAGTTGATTTGGTTTCTGTAGCAATTTTCTTAGCTGCCTTATTAAAGTTATCTTTTAATTTATTTTTTGCTGTTATTGCTAACCTTGCTTCCGTAATGATTCGATTTCGTTCCATCATTCGATACATTTGTTTCAGTGCATATTGGTATTCTTCATCTGTGTAGTATTCATTCATTGGTGCTTGCATAATCTCTCCTTAGTTTGTGAAATTCTTCGTCTAAATCATTTCTTTTTTTGCGAAACTCGTTATCGTATTTTTCTCTCTCATCTTCGAGTTGAATTCTATGTTCTCGGTATACTTGATCTGAAAAGTGTCTCAGATTTTCTATTTCTGTAAAGTAGTCTCTAATATCATCAGCAGTTGAATCAAATTTTCTCAAGATTTGATACATTTTATCAACTTCTTCGGACATCAGTTTTTCTAAGTTTGCATTTCGTTCGTCTAGATCAAGGGCTTTGTTATCAAGTTCTTTCTTTTGTCGATAATATTGTTCTTCTAGAGCAAACAGTTCTCTCTCTTTCTCTCTTATTTCCTCCCATTTTACATCTTTTCTTTCCATTGTCGAAACTCCTTGGCTAATTGCTTATCTGTTGCTACTGTTTTTTCGATGACTTCTTGTAATTGTTTATCCAAATTTTCGAATTCTTGGGCGGAAGCATTCATCTTAGTGGCTGTTTGATTTGTCTCTGTCTGAAACGTATCAATAAACTGTGCTTGAGTGATACCTTGGCTAGCAAAAAGTGCCTCAACTTCATAGGGAGCTAATGCACTGTAACTCGTAAAATCGATTTTTGACCAAATTTCTTGTAATTCTTGATTGGCTTTTTTTGCTAAGGCGCTCACTTCATCAGCTCCAGTTCTTGCTGCTGCAGCCATAGATGATGATAAGATAGAACCTTGAGCTGCATCTAAGTATATTTCCTCAGAACTACTAATGCCACCTGATGACCATTTTGACTTCAAGTCCTTGTAATGAACCATTCCTCGGAGACTGTTGGCATAAGCTCGATAAACGCCACTGATTAAGGATTTCCCTCCTTTGCCATCTACAACTTGACCAGTTACAGGATCAAACTCCCAGTCACCAATTTTATGACTAGTCCCATCAAGCCAGTGAATCGTGCTAGGCATAGAATTTGTAATATCAATCGGACTGGTGTACCATTCAGGGTGATTGAAATCATTCCAACGTACTACATCATCATGTTTTCTACGGTAATCTATAAACATAGAAGGATTGCTTTCAATAAATGCTTTTTCTTCTAGTGTGAGTGCGCCGTATTTAAACCAAGCATTAAAGGTGGTTGTAGGGATGTGGTATTTAGCCCCTACTTTTAGCATATAAGATCCTTGTGAATAACCAGATAGTTGACTGACTTCATATCTAGGATCGTCCATAAGCTCTTTTACAAATTGGTCAGCAACCTTATATTGTGGAGATAAATAAGTTTGCCTTGCAATTATGGCACTATTGACATCGCGTGAACTAAACATAGTTTTATTCACCGGACTATCAGGGTCAGTTCCAGCAGCAATCACGGCTACATTTTTATAATCTGGTTTGCCATTGACTATAGGAGCTACCGCCAGCCCATCAAAACCAGTTTCAGTGTCAGACTTAGTGGCAACAACACGGAATTCTTGACCATCTGAGGTGGTTATAGTGTTGGTTTCATAGCTAGCTAATTCTGAATCAGGTTTATTAACAACAAGCTTTTTATGTTTTCGTCTAGCAAACTCTGGATTCACACTGTAAACTCCAGTATCTCTATTTAAATTATTAAGCTGTTTATCTGTATAATTAAATGTCATTATTGCTCTCCTTCGTCGTTATCAGAATAAGTTACTCTGATTTTCGAAGTGGTTTTACCCTTGTTTTCATTCAAAAATTGTCTATCTTTTATTCTTCCTTCCCATTCCAATGAAGCATCTGTTATTTCTTCGGTGTCTAAAGAATATCCAATCCCATATTTAATAGTTTTTTCATCAATAAACTTAATTTCAACATCACAAGACCATGATCCCGGCGGGTTTGTATAATCAGGATTTGTAATCTTGATCTCTTCTATCCCTTCATAGGAATTCTTTAAGGCGTTTACCAAACTAACTTCATACTCTCTATTTCGACGCTCTTCTTGGGATTTCCCTAACATGCTAAACATAAAAACACCTCCTACTGTGATAATTGCAATTGACAAAACGATTAGTAACCTTTTATGACTTTTTTTAGTGCTGGAATTGTTCATTTAAGATTTCCTCCTTTTTCTTATTATACTATCTGAGGTGGTTATTGTATTGGTTTCTTCAAAATCAGATGAAGAAGGATTCGGATTAGGAGCTTCTGTAACCAAAGGTTTATTATTTCTCTCAGCGTATTCAGAATTGACACTGTATACATTCTTCCCGTGGTTTAATTCATTAAGTTGTTTATCAGTATAATTAAATACCATTACTGCTCCCCTCTTTCTTTGTTAGAGTATGTAACCGTAACTGTATTAGTTGTTATTCCTTTTCTTAGGTTAAGAAAATCTCGCTGTCTATAAGTCATACGACCATTATAATTTTCTTTATCATCTAAGTCATGTGGAATTCCATAGAATATTTTTTCTCCATCTTCAAACAAAATATCAACCTTACAAGACCAGTCGCCAGGAGGATTCGTATATGTTGGATTGGTAATTTCGATTTCTTCTATCCCTTGATAAGAATTCTTCAAGGCATTTACCAAACTAACTTCATATTCTCTATTTCGACGCTCTTCTTGGGATTTCCCTAACATGCTAAACATAAATATACCTCCTGCTGTGATGGCTACGAGTAACAAAACGATTAGTAGACTTTTATGACTTTTTTTAATTCCAGAATTGTTCATTCGAGTTTTTCTCCTTTTTCTTATTATACTATTTATACTATAAGATTAGTCTATTTTACACTATAATAAGAAAAAGTTGTTTTACATCTTTTCTTTCCATTGTCGAAACTCCTTGGCTAATTGCTTGTCTGTTGCTACTGTTTTTTCGATGACTTCCTGTAATTGTTTATCCAAATTTTCAAATGCTTGGGCGGAAGCATTCATCTTAGTGACTGTTTGATTTGTCTCTGTCTGAAACGTATCGATGAACTGTGCCTGAGTGATACCTTGGCTAGCAAAAAGGGCCTCAACCTCATAGGGAGCTAATGCTATGTAGCTCGTAAAGTCGATTTTTGACCAAATTTCTTGTAATTCTTGATTGGCTTTTTTGGCTAAGGCGCTGACTTCATCAGCTCCAGTTCTTGCTGCTGTAGCCATTGATGATGATAAGATTGAACCGAACCCTGAGCTGCATCTAAGTATATTTCCTCAGAGCTACTAATACCACCTGATGACCATTTTGACTTCAAGTCCTTGTAATGAGCCATTCCTCGGAGACTGTTAGCATACGCTCGATAAACGCCACTAACCAAGGGCTTCCCACCTTTACCATCAACAACTTGACCTGTTACAGAATCAAACTCCCAGTCCTCAATTTTATGGCTAGATCCATCAAGCCAGTATATTGTATCAGGCATTTTTAAGAAAGACTTATTAAACCATTCGGGGTGATTGAAATCATTCCAGACTACTACATCATCATTTTTTTTACGATAATCTATAAACATAGAAGGGTTACTTTCAATAAATGCTTTTTCCTCGTTAGAAAGTGATAGATAAGTGAACCAAGCGTTAAAAGTTGTAGTTGGAATATGATATTTAGCTCCTACTTTCAGCATGTAGGAACCTTGTGAATAACCAGAAAGTTGACTAACTTCATATCTAGGGTCATCCATAATTTCTTTTACAAATCGATCTGCTACCAAATATTGAGGAGATAAGGATGTATCTCTTTCTACCAGCGCTGAAGAAATGTCAATCTTAGTAGGACTCCCTGGATCCGTTCCCGCAGCAATCACAGCTATACTTTTATAATCGGGTTCACCGTTGACTATGGGAGCTACCGCCAAACCATCAAAACCTGTTCCTTGGTGAGACTTAGTCGCAATAACACGAAATTCTTGACCATCGGATATTATGGTGTTTGTTTCACCTTTATTTTTAGGCGAAGGAGTAACAATTTTGTAACCCTTTCGCTTGGCATATTCTGGATTGGAACTATAAACATTTTTCCCTTGATTTAATTCATTAAGCTGTTTATCTGTATAAGTGAAAACCACTACTGTACTCCTTTTTCTTTATCCGAATAATATATAGTAACTAAAGATGTTGTTTTCCCTTTATGAGAATTCAATATTTCCCACTGGTCATTTATTTCTTTATTTGTTTTTCCATTAACAAAACCATTATAATTTTCAACGTCATTTAAAGAGTGGCCTACACGATATTCTATTTTTACTTTATCTGAAAATAGAATATTTACATCACAAGACCAGTCGCCCGGAGGGGTTGTATATTCTGGATTGGAAATTTTGATTTCTTCTATCTCTTCATATGAATTCTTTAAGGCATTTACCAAACT